>NZ_JBZFUM010000020.1:0-43739 GCF_058314535.1 Streptococcus sp. ELY_125
CAGTTTTATGTTCTGAGTTTGATATCGAAAGACCATTGGTGAGAAGCTTAAAAGGTCTAGAACTATGGTTAGAGCAGGCAATCTTTACCTATAACTTAAGATTTTTTAACTAGCACCACGGGTAAAATTATCACCGTAGTATTGACTTTTAGCTAGCATAAATCAGTAGCCACAGTAAATAAGATGTATGTAAGATATCTAAACTAAATACCTTACAGCGTTATCTTACCATCACATTTTACGATTATTGAAAATTCGCAAATTTGATTTTATTTTTTTGAAAATTTTCATATTTACGAATTTTCTGTTTTGCTTACATTTGACAGTAAAATAAACGTGGAAGGAGGTTGAGGTTCCCTATGCTAAAAAGAATTATTTATTTCGCCATTTGCTTGCCATTTTTGCTTTTGCCATTGTTGTAATTAGCTATATGGTAAAATACTTTACTTTAAATTCTCCCAAAAGAAAGGCATCGACTACCTCAGTAGTTCGGTGCCTTTTATCATTCTTAGATTAACTTTTCATCATAATTTGTTCCAAATTAGTTCTTAAAAACATAGCTAGTGTAGGATTATCCAGCTGCTCAACTAGCTTAATATAGTCTTCAATATCCGATAAACCTGTACCTTTGCCATTCAGGTAAGCCATCACCTTTTTAAAAAATTTAAGAGAATCCTTGCGAACATGTCCTGATAAGTAAGCATATTTTCAAGCTTTTCAACAAAATATCGGGCATGGTAAAAACTATGATGCTCAATTAAAATTAAAATAAGATTTATTAATACCAGCTCAGCCCGTTTTTTATGCTCTGGAAGCTCCCTGTATAATTTATCTCGCTCCACAAAAGCTTTACCTAGGAAAACTAAATCGTCATCAGATATAATAAATAGAGTATTACCAAAAAGATAGAGTTCGTACTCCGTCCATTCCTCAATAGCATAGAGATAAGAAGTTAGAAACTCTTTTTCTTCAGTCGTAATTTCAAAGCTCGAATCGAGACTATAAACTGCCGCCTTAATAACAAGTTTATTAAGGCGATTATAAACATTATAAGTCTCTGTATCTCGGTAGTCTTTCAATATTTTCTTTAAACCCTCGACATCCTTTTTAGCCTGAAGTTCTACTAGTTTCCTACCAATCTTAAATAAACTATTTTCCTGATATTGGGTCAAAGCATAACTAAACTCTGAAAAAGTCATATGGATCCCCTGAATAGCTAAAATAAGCTTATCAGCTGCCAGCATGGTCTGACCGTTTTCAAACTTGGATAGCTGAGAAACCGATAGATTATCCCTTGCCACATCTTTCAGCTTCAGTCCTCTGGCCATTCTAAGTTCTTTATAGAGTTCACCAAGTTCAAGTGATTTACCTAACATTTAATCCCTCCTTAAACAAAATCTCACGATCATAGTAACGTAATTTTCAAATTGATCACTAACACTTTGCCTTAGTCAGCACAATAAATTATGAATTAGCAATGATTCTGCACTTTCTAATTTCTGACTAACTATAATGTCGCAACCAACTTACAAATTTACTTTCTCCAATAGCCAATTTTGTCATTACACTGACAAATCTATTATACCTATTTTTTAACTTTCTGATTATCTATGTCGTGAATGGTTGTTATTTTGTCGTGAACGGTTATTTTTTAGAAAAAACGGCCTCAAAAACAGAAGCAGTTTAGATATACTATAGATTCAAATCTATGTAAGGGGTTCGGTACCCGATTTGCAAGACTGTATTATCCTTAACCAGCATAGGCCGCTTAATCAGCATACCATCGGCTGCTAGTAAATCAGCGGCTTCCGACAGACTGATTTTATCAATCTTGTCCTTCAAATTAAGTGCTCGGTAAGATTGTCCTGAGGTGTTGAAAAATTTTTTGATAGCCACGCCGCTGGTACTAATCCATTCCCTAAGCACCTCAGCCTTGGGCGGTTCTTGCTTGATGTCAATAGATTCATAGTCCACACCTAGCTCATCAAGTTCTTTTTTAGCTCGTTTACAGGTTGAACATTTGGGATATTCATAGAAAGTAAGCATGATTTCCTCTTTTCTAGTAATTCGTTTGTAACTGGACACCTTCATGCTCTAAGAGCCAGATTTTACGTTCTAAACCTCCTGCATAGCCTGTCAGCTGGCCCTGACTGCCTAAGACACGATGGCAAGGTATAAAGATACTGATAGGATTTTTGCCAACAGCAGAACCAACAGCTCGAGCAGACCGACAGTTGAGAATTTTGGCAATCCGACCATAGGTCATGGTGGAGCCGGCAGGGATTGTGGTCAAGACCTGCCAGACCTGCTTCTGAAAAGCTGTACCCTGAGGAGCCAGAAAGTCAGCAACTGGCGGATTTTGACCAGCAAAATAAGTATCCAGCCAAACCTTAGCCTGCTCAAGAACAGAATTAGCCTTGAAGGTTAAATCAGTCTCTTCAAAACCTTTTTCACAGTATTTCTGACCGAGAAACCAAGCTCCTAAAAGAGTTCGGTCATCAGCAATCAAAGAAATGGGGCCCAAAGGAGACTGATAGATTTGTTTATAAATCATAATTCTCCATTTCGCCACTTTTCATTGATTTTTGGGCTGCCAGCAAAGGCATTAAACTGCCGCCAGAAACACCAGCAACAACAAAAAGATATTCTATACCTGTATACAGAATACCCGCTCCATAAATACCCTGTGCCTTAGGCGTAAAATTAAGTGCATAAGACTGCTCTCCTAGTGATTTCTGATAGTCTTTTAAATCTCTTTTATCCATGAGATCCTCCTAGCTGATAGTCAGTAGTCTTATTGTACCAAATTATAGAAAAAAACAATGCCTTCAAAGAGACACTGCTTTTGACGAAAGAACATGGTTTCACTTATGAGCCTTAATCAAGCGTACCTTGATGATATTGTCACTGGATTCAAAGGCCGCCACGAGAGCATTAATTTTATCTTTATCGGTTTCATCCAGATCCAGCAAGGTATAGGCAAAATCCCCCTTGGAACGGTTGAGAATATTAGCGATATTGATGTTGGCATCAGAAACTGCGGTCGAGATACGAGCCACAATATTGGGAACATTGCGGTTAATCAAAGTAATGCGGTAAGGAGCCTCGAGAGCCTGGTGCATATTGGGAAAATTAACCGAATTGGTGATTTCGCCAGTTTCCATAAACTGATGGATTTCCTGACTGGCCATGACAGCACAGTTGAGCTCTGCTTCCTCTGTTGAACCACCAACATGGGGAAAGACAGTTATTCCCTTCTTATTAAGCAACTCCTCTGTTCCAAAGTCCGTAATATAACGTTTAACTACACCTGTTTCAATAGCTTCAAAAAGAGCTTGATTGTTGACTAATTCTCCACGGGCAAAATTAATAATCGTTGTCCCCTTTTTCATAAGAGCAAAAGCCTCAGTACTGAAGGTTTCACGCGTTGCATCCGTCAACGGAACATGAATTGTAATGTAATCAGAGTTAGCAAAGATCTCCTTCAAATCCTGAACCCGCTTGACATGATGAGAGATATTCCACGCTGCCTCAATAGATACATAAGGATCGTAACCCAAAACAGACATGCCTAAGCGCCTGGCATCATTAGCAATACGGGCACCGATAGCTCCCAGACCGATAACACCCAGTGTCTTGCCCCGAATCTCAGTACCGGTAAATTGTTTTTTACCAGCTTCAATCTGTTTAGGGACATCAGCACCTGAAAGCCCATTAACCCAAGCGTTAGCAGCAATGTAATCACGCGCCGATAACAGAATAGATGCCGTCACAGCCTCCTTCACCGCATTGGCATTAGCACCAGGGGTATTAAAGACAACGATTCCCTGTTCCGTGGCAATATCAATAGGGATATTATTGGTTCCGGCACCTGCACGCGCAATTGCCTTAAGATTGCTCGGGAATACTGCATCATGAAGATTTTGGCTGCGGATAATATAGGCATCTGGATTTTCCGATAAATCACCATCTATTTGGAACTGATTGCCCAACTCTTGTAGTCCTACTTGATTGATATTATTAAAAGTTTTAACACTATAAACCATACATTCACTTCCTTACTGCTTTAATATTTCTTTTAAAGACTATGGTAATCGGCTTCATCTACCTCTTGGTAAAAGCCTTTTTCAGTTTTCCGCTTAATCTTCTGATAGGCCAAACGCTCACCCTCAAAGGTAACCTTTCCACAGTAGATGTAGCCTAGTTTTTCTAAAACATGACGCATTGCTAAATTTTTCTCATGTGTATCACAGCGAAAATCTGGCCCATCATACCCCTCAATTAATCCCTGCAAAAATGTCTGAGCTAAACCACGGCCGCGAACTTTAGCCGATACCGCAATGCGATGAAAGGTGATGTAGCGGTGATTATTGTGCGCCCAATGCCCGTCATAAATTGCATCATAAGCTGGTTCGCGGCCATCAATAACCGCAGCATATGCCACTATTTCTCCTTCTTCAAGACCGACCCAAGCCTGACCTTGAAGAATATCATTAAAAATATCAGCCTCTTGGGGATAAGCGCCTTGCCATTGATCACTGCCAGACTCCGCTAAGTAACGTCTAGCATCGTCAATAATAGTCATAATCTGGGATACTTCATTGGGAAAAGCTAAACGAATATTCATTGGATTCTCTCCTTTTGGGGATATTTTTATGCATTTTCAGCTTCAAATTTTTTCATAAAATCGATTAAGTCAAGAACACCTTGGAGCGGAAAAGCATTATAAAGGCTGGCCCGCATGCCACCAACGCTACGATGTCCTTTAATATTTTTAAAGCCTAGTTTATCGGCTTCAGCCACAAATTTAGCATCCAAATCTTTACTTGGTGTCACAAATGGAATATTAGTCACTGAGCGCTCAGCAATACGTTTCACTGGGCTAGTATAAAATGATGACTGATCTATGAAATCATAGAGGAGACCGGATTTTTCACGGTTAATCTCCACCATTTTATCAACACCACCAATAGTGTTTTTGACCCATTCAAAGACAAGTTTTGAAATGTAAATACTGTAAGCAGGTGGCGTATTGTACAGAGACCCTGCTTCCGCCTGAATACGATAATCCAGCATAGCAGATAATTGAGGCTGATCATTTAAGAAATCCTCTCGAATAATTACCACAGTAACACCTGCTGGTCCAATATTTTTTTGAGCGCCAGCATAAATCAAGGCAAAGTCCTCTACATTATAGCGAGCTGCCAAAATATTGGAGGACATATCTGCTACAATTGGAACACCATTAGTATCCGGCAGATCATAGATAGACGTCCCTTCAATCGTATTGTTCGTTGTGATGTGAACATAAGCTGCAGTCTCATCAATACTAGCTGGATCAAAGTCAGGAATGTGGTCATAAGTTGTATTTTCAGACGAAGCTAGTAAAAGGGGTTCAAAAGGAATTGTTTTAGCAAGTTTAACAGCTTCATTATAGGCCTTCTTCCCCCATGAGCCAGCTACTAAATAGTAAGCCTTTTTACCCTGTGCTAGGTTAAGCGGCAGCATTGAAAATTGCAGGGAGGCTCCCCCTTGCAAAAACATAACTTTGTAGTTATCAGGAATAGCCATCAATTCGCGCAGCAACTTCTCTGTGTCTTTAATAATCTTGTCGAATTCTGGAGAACGGTGGGACATCTCTAGTACCGACATACCGGAACCTTGATAATCAAGCATCTCATCACGCGCCTGTTCCAAAACTGGTTTTGGTAAGGTAGCAGGCCCTGCCGAAAAATTATAAACCGTCATAACGATACCTCCAAAATAAAGTTGGAAATATTATAGCACAATTATCTGAATTTTGTAATTTTTATCACAATATAGTGGTAAAAGTTTCTTAATAACCGAACCTTTTGGCATAAAGCCATTATTATAATCAGATTTTTAGGTAAATACATTTCCACCTTATCGGCACCTCAGCTATAATTTTGATAATGCACCGTAATCCTGATGGCTTCCTCCCCCTTCAAAATAGCAGACCCAGCTAAACCCTTCCAAACCATAGCTGATCAGCAGTATCAGCTGACTAAAGCTCAAAAAGATCACCTTACAGTTGACAAAGAGCCAAAAAAGAGGATCGCTTGATCCTCTCCCAGACGCTTAATGGTGGCTTCTGTTCTACAAATCATGGTAGATATTATAGACTTCCTGACGGTTGAGCTGATACTCTTTCGTGATTTCTTTGATAGCCTTATTAGGTTTCATACCACCAGCGACCAAATTGGCGACTAAAGCCTTAATATCCAAATCTTGTGCTTCAATAGCTACAGGTAAATTTTCATTACCAGCAACAATCAAGAGGCACTCTCCCTTAAGCGGATTTAATGCTATATAAGCTAACAGTTCAGAAATTTTTCCTCGCTGATATTCCTCATACAGCTTGGTCAGCTCTCTAACCAAAACAACCTGACGATCCCCATATACTTTCTGCATATTAGTCAGGGTATCAACTACCCGATAGGGCGACTCATAGAAAATCTGGGTTTCAGGATAGGCCACCTTTTCATGAAAGAAGGCTTCCTGCTGCCCCCTCTTGCGAGGCAGAAAACCGTAAAAGACATGAGGCTGGGGAGCTAGGCCACTGGCAATCAAACCAGTAATGCCCGCTGACGCTCCCGGCAAAGCAATGACAGGAATATCCTTATCAATCGCAGCCCGCACCAAGTCATGGCCTGGATCAGAAATACTAGGCAGGCCAGCATCAGAAACTTGAGCCAGAGACTTGCCAGATAAGAGTAACTCAGTCAAATCGGCAATTTTCTCATGGGCGTTATGTTCATGAAATGAAATCTGCCTTGTTTCAATTCCAAAATGCTTGAGCAAAAGACCAGTATTTCTGGTGTCTTCGGCACAAATACAATCCACATCCTTAAGCACCTGCACAGCACGATAGGTCATATCCTGTAAATTGCCAATAGGGGTGGGGACTAGATAGAGACTTCCCTTCCCAGTATCCGTCTTAAAGCTTTTTTGTACCTGCATGTTTTATTCCCTATTCAGCAATTCCATACAGAAGAGGCAGTCCTCATTATTATCACGGCGTTTACCATAATCATTATTGCAAACATGAAAACCATCTTCATAGATAGATTCTAAATTACCTCGCCCCTGCACAGATGACTTTACTGGTACTTCTGGCTCCATATCGGACAAGCGCTCTCTCAATTTCGCATTCTCCAATCGTAACTGCGAATTTTCCTCCATGATTTCATGAAGTTTTTTCTTCATTAATTCAACTTGGGCAAAATTTTCCATAAGGTTATTGGAGACATCCTCAAAAGCTTTAAAAAGCTCTCTTTTATCCATATAGACTAATTTCCTCCAAACTATAGGTCAACAAACTGGCCTTATCTTCAAAACGTACCTTAATGGTCTCTGCAAAAACATCCATACCAGCGACGATCCCCATTCCTTCTTGCGTTTTAACTCTACTGCCATAATCTGGAAATTTTTGCCTAGCTTCCTGATAAAAAGAATCCTCAAAGCTGAGACAACAGAGGAGACGGCCGCAAAGTCCCGTTGTCTTACCGGTATTGAGAGATAAGTTCTGATTTTTCACCATCTTAATAGACACGGGCGGAAAATCGCCTAAAAAGGTCGAGCAGCACAGGGGCCGACCACAGGGACCTAGTCCACCATATATTTTAGCTTCCTCACGTGTATTGATCTGACGAAGTTCAATACGCGCTCGAAAATAGCCAGCTAAATCCTTGAGCAACTGACGAAAATCGACGCGCTTTTCTGCCGTAAAAGAGATGAACACATGGCTGCGATCCAGCGGAAATGCGATTCTGACTAGCTTCATATCCAACTGGCGCTGGGCAATCATCTCCTTAACAAAAGAAAAATTCTCACGAGCAAAAGCTCGATTAGCCTCATGCCGCTCAATATCTTGAGGCCGAGCCAGCCCTAAGACCCTGTCCATCTGAGCTGGCAGTGTTTCACTGGCCAAGCTAACATTAGGGCGAACCACACACGCTAAGCGGTCTCCCTTTTGCAATCGAATAACGACCAGATCATCTTTCTTATACTGCTGGTCGGGCAAAACATAAGAAAGAGCCTCATTCTCTTCATATTTGATCCCTATTACTTCTGTCATCTTAACACCATATATTCTAAAGCATTTTGAAAGCTAACATTGCTTAGCCACATCTGCCTAGCCTGATAAACCTTAGTAGCAGCTTCTGGGTTCCTATCCTTAGCTAGTAATACTAGCATAATTTTAAAAGCTAGATCTTGCTCAAACTTCTCCCCAGCCACACTAGCAATATGAGTAGCCTGCAAAAAAGATTGCTCAGGAGACTTTAATAAACTGCCGACAAATCTATCCAGACTGCGCCATATATCATCAAATTTCCCCATATCTGCCAAAGCCTCAGCCATCTCTTCATCCTCAGCTACAGCTGCAATCAAACTGGCCTTGTCCTTTAAAAGTCCCTGACTTTCTAGTTTTTGTTGAAGATAAGCCTCATTTTTAGAAAAACGAAAAATCTGGCACCTACTCTTAATAGTAGGTAAAACTTTGCTGTCATCGGATGTTAAGAGAAACATATAAGAGGACGACTGGGGCTCCTCAATAAACTTAAGCAAGCTATTAGCTGCATTAGTATGCATCTTATCCGCATCGCGAATGATAAAAACCTGCGTTTGACCTTCAAAACCAGAGCGCGAAAAATCGCGTAACAGCTCCCTGACGGTATCCGTCTTAATCACATTTCCTTGCGGTTCTATCACCTTGACATCTGAAAAATCCCTCTCGGCAATCAAGCGACATTCACGACAGCTGCCGCAAGGTAAATAATCCTGTTTATTTTCGCAAAATTGGCTTTGAGCCAGAAAAAGTGCCATCTCAAAACTGCCAAAATTTCCAGAAAAGAGATAAGCATGGCTGAGCTTACCCTGACGCAAAATGTGATGAAATTCCTGAAAAATCTTAGGCTGCAACTCTGGTAAATTCATACTATCCTGCAAGCTCCTTGATAATAACTCGCACTGCATCAGCAACAACATCTGCTAATGGCTGACTGGCATCAACAACTTTAATGCGTTCGGGATTAGACTCAGCTAAATCCAAATAGCCTTGGCGCACTCGCT
Organism: Streptococcus sp. ELY_125; assembly: GCF_058314535.1. Taxonomy (NCBI): domain Bacteria; kingdom Bacillati; phylum Bacillota; class Bacilli; order Lactobacillales; family Streptococcaceae; genus Streptococcus; species Streptococcus sp. ELY_125. Next base: position 9,094 of record NZ_JBZFUM010000020.1, read on the forward strand.
GATGCAACTCTAATTTTTCCAAATCTAAACGGTTGACCTCACGTAGATCAGCAGCTTCAATACGAGCTAGACCAAGTTCCGAAGGAACATCGAAAAGCAGGGTTAAATCAGGCTTAGTATTCTCAATGGCATAGTCATTAAGCCAAGTAACATCGCTGACTGACAGGCCGCGACCATAGCCCTGATAAGCCACCGAACTGTCTATAAACCGATCAACCAAGACAAGCTTACCTTCACTCAAAGCTGGCAGGACTTTCTCAATAAGATGCTGACGCCGAGCAGCAATATAAAGCAAAAGCTCTGTTTTTTTATCCATTGCCGTATTAGCAACATCAAGGATAACCTCACGAATGCTTTCAGCTATTGCAACACCACCAGGTTCACGGGTGGTCACTACCTCGTACCCCTTAGCTTCTAAAAGGGGGACTAACTGTTCAAGAACGCTGGTTTTACCAGCACCATCAGGTCCTTCCAGAGTGACCAATCGGCCTGTTTTATCCGTTTTTACATTTTTCATACTAAACTTATTTTACCAAAAAACTGGCAAGATTTCTCCCACCAGTCATGAAAATTTAAGATGGCTTTCCTGCCATTTCAGTTAAAATAACACCTTAGCTTTCGTTTCTTGAATATCGTCAACAAGCAGGCCAGCCGCTTCTAATTTGGCTTTGAGTGCAGCAACATCGGTCTTGCCATCGAGCTGTATTTCATTAACAACCTTACCATCCTTAGCACCTGCAAGCACTGTTCGACGAATGTTAAGACCTTCCTTGGCAATAGTGCTGACGATTTTTTCCAAAATACCGACGCTATCATCAGCTAGAATGCGCACCCGTATCCCTTCTTCTCCATAACCAGATACTTCAAGGAAGGTTCGAAAGATATCTTTATCAGTGATAATCCCTGAAACAACTCCATTCTCTTCGACCGGAAGGACACCAACCTTATGAGTCATCATGATATAAATAGCATCTTCTACACTGGCAAATGGCGAAACGCTCACTACATCCTTAATCATAATATCTTTAATTTTAGTCTTATTGAGCAGGTAGTTCATCTCATAGATCGATAAACTAGTCGCTTTTGACGGACTAGCTTCTGCCATAGTGCCCTCTGTCACCAAACCTACAAGTTTATCATTTTCAATGACCGGTAAACGGCGAAGCCCTTGTTCACGCATAACATCTGCAGCATGAGCTACTGTTGTATCAGGCGAAATATAGACGACCTTGCGCGTCATAAAATCTTTAACAGCCATAGTTGATCATCCTCACTTATTTTTTCTTAGCCTCATTATAACATTTTTTGATAACGGTTTCATCTTTTTTCAGCAAAAAAATCAGCTAGTTTACAGCAATTGACCTAGTTTACTAAGCTACCCTGCGCCATAGGAATTTTATATAAAGTCGAACCAGCACTGTGTCCCTTAGAGACTGAACACATGATTAATACTGCCTTAAGCAAAAAATAAATCACCTCAAAAAACAGAATTTTGAGATGACCCCTAATGAACTGTGCAAGAGTAAGACTTCTTGGTCTAGCCAACAAGTCTTACTCCCAACCACTGCGTCAAGAGTTTATTTCAAAAGAGGAATACTGGACGAGTTTTTGTCCAGACTCCTTTGCTATCAAGTGCGAAGCACTTAGATAACAAGCCTCTGTCGCATCTTATTACATATCAAGGACATTATGGTAGACTTTTTGCACGTCATCATCGTCCTCAAGAGCATCAATCAAACCTTCAAAAACATCAAGATCTTCACCTGAAAGCTCAACCTCTGATTGGGGAATCATTTCCAACTCAGTTACTTGGAACTCATCAGTACCATTAGCACGGAGAGCTTCCATTCCCTTATGAAGATCTGTCGGCGCTGTATAAACTGTGATGCTGCCATCTTCTGCCTCAACATCATCCACATCAACATCCGCTTCAAGTAACTGCTCGAAAACGCTGTCCGCATCGTCTCCTTTAAAGACAATAACCCCCTTGCGGTCAAACATGTAAGCTACTGAACCAGAGGCCCCCATGTTCCCGCCATTTTTACCAAAAGCAGCACGGACATTAGCCGCTGTACGATTAACATTTGAAGTGAGGGTATCAACAATAATCATCGAACCATTCGGGCCAAATCCCTCGTAACGACCTTCAACGAAGGTTTCATCGGTATTTCCTTTAGCCTTGTCGATAGCCTTATCAATAACGTGTTTTGGCACCTGCGCTTGCTTCGCACGCTCCAAAACAAACTTCAAAGCCGAATTTGATTCTGGATCAGGATCTCCCTGCTTAGCAGCTGCATAGATTTCAACGCCAAATTTAGCATAAATTTTTGAATTGGCTCCATCTTTAGCTGTCTTTTTAGCAACAATATTAGCCCATTTACGTCCCATGGGTTTCACCTCTTCATTTTCGATTTTTAAGAATGATAACATTCTGCATAACGTCCCCATTATAGCACGTTAGCTGGATTTCGTAAAATAGGAATTTTATATCTAAAAGTCAAAATTTTCAGTTCTTTTTCAGTTCTTTTTCAGTTCTCAAAGAGCATCAGTATCTCTTAATCAGCCTACAATCAGTTACTGATTTTGTACTCGGTAACTATAAAATTAAGAAAACTAGGGAGTGTTAGATTTTTATCCGTACTGCCTAAGTATTCTTTCTCAGTCTCTGGAATACCTCTATTATAATCCTCCACAAAGTCCCTCCAAGCAGTCACGTAGTAGTCGCCGTATAAACTTAAAAATATATATTCTTCCCCCCTCTTCCCAGTTTACATCGAGCTGTCTACCATTTTTCTCAATGCTAATCATCCCTTTTTCTTACAGCTAAACATCACCGTCAGTACGTTGAGTTCTAAGTTATTTATACGTTTTCAAGAAAGCCTGCAAAGTGGTGGCTGGCTGCCCCAAAACTCGCTCGACATCATTGGAAACACCTGCTTGCTCTCCTTTAGCAATGGCTGTATAAGTAGACACCCAAGCATCATATTCCCAGTCCTCTGCCGGCCAAGCTTTACGAGATTCATAGGCTTCTTCCACTGTTTCAGGGACATAAGCAACCTGCCAACCAAGCTCTTGACCGATCACATCTGCTATTTCTTGGATTGACAATTCTTCCGGACCAGTCATATCCAAAATTTGATTTTCCCAACTGCGAGGATCTTCTAAAATTTTAGCAACAACCTGAGCAACGTCAGATCGTATTACTGCAGATACCTTTCCTTGACCAGCCGGTCCCTTGATTTCATGATATTCCTTTGCCAAGTCGACAAAGAAATCCATATAAAAATTATCACGAATAAAGGTGTAAGTAAACCCTTTTTCCTTGATATAGTTTTCTGTTGCTGCATGCGTTTGAGCAAGTGTAAAGGTAGCCTGCAAATCAGCATGGTAAAAAGAAGTATAGATAATATGCCTAACACCCGCTGCTTTAGCACTATCAATAAAAGCTTTGTGCTCCTCTAAACGTGTTGGACTTTCTGAAGCCGATACCATAAAAAGTACATCGCTCCCCCTCAAAGCCTCAATGGCTTCCCTAGAATACTCATAGCTTGCCTGATAGACTGATACTCCCGCTGTCCGCGGAGCTCTCTCAGGCCGACGAGCCAGATAACGGATTTTTAAAGATTTGCCGTCTAATGCTTGGGCAACCAACCCTCCCAGATGACCTGTAACTCCTGTTAATGCAATAACTGTCATGATGTCCTCCTAGTTTTTCTTCATTATAGCACAGTAAGACTGTTCCAGCTGACTTATAATTCAGCAAAAAGTTCCCTAGTAGAAATCGAGCCTGCCGAAAAAGCACCCCAATCATTAGAGCTTTAATCTAACTTTTGAGGTGCCAATCATCGGTTCACATTTTAGTTTGATTTTTTGGGGTGTCATTCAACTAGTAGGGGTAAACAGCCAGACCTAAGCTGCTTCGATCAACAGTTCGCCATCTACCATATCGGCCTTAAGTGCTTTAACATCAAGGTGATCAAGATAGAAGTCTGTTACCTTATCACGAATTTGGCCTTCAATAACCCGACGCAGAGGCCGAGCCCCCATGGCTTCATCGTAACCTTCCTCAATCAGGTAGGCCTTGGCTGCTTCGCTCACTTCTAGTGTAATATTCTTTTTGGCTAGAGTACGATTGACTTCATCCAGCATAAGATCAACGATTTCTTTCAAATCTTCTTTCGAGAGGTGAGAGAACTCAATAACACCGTTGAAACGGTTGAGAAATTCTGGACGGAAGAATGGGGCCAATTTATCGCGCAGACTGAGTTCTTTACCATCCTCTTCTGAGGCAGCCCCAAAGCTATAACCAGCATTAGAGGTTGCGATAATAACCGTATTTTTGAAGTTGACGGTATTACCCTGACCATCAGTCAGACGGCCATCATCCAATACTTGCAAGAGCAGAGTAATGACTTGTGGATCAGCCTTTTCAATTTCATCGAGAAGGATAATGGAGTAGGGATTGCGGCGCACGCGCTCCGTCAAAGTATTAGAGTTATCATCGTAGCCGACATAGCCTGCTGTTGTCCCAATCAACTTAGAGACTGCTGTACGATCGCTGTATTCAGACATATCCAGACGAATGACGGCATCCTTGGTGCCAAACATATCCAAAGCCAATTGCTTAGCCAACTCAGTCTTACCGACACCAGTAGGTCCGACAAAAAGGAAGCTACCGATTGGGCGATTGCCTTCATCAAAACCAGCACGGTTTCGGCGAATGGCCTTACTAACAGCCTGCACCGCTTCATCTTGGCCGATGACTTTACCTTTCAGCCTTTGCCCCATTTCCTTGAGCCGTTCAATATCGGAAGCTCCCATTTGGGAAACAGGAATACCGGTCATACGTTCAACAGCCTGAGCTACATCGTTAATAGTAGCTACAACCTTTTGGTTTTCAGTATGGTTGTCAATTTGTTTTTGCAACTCATCAATCTTAACCTTTTCAGCCAAGGCTGCTTCATAGTCTTCCTTATCAGCTGCGGCTTGTTGGCGATCACGTGCCTTGGCAATATCTGCTTCCAAAGTCTTGACATCAGTCACTGGATGCTGGGCAGCCAAGTGGGCGGCTGTAACATCGACCAAATCAATAGCCTTATCAGGTAGAGCTCTCTGGGGCATGTACTGAATAGAATAATCGACAGCAGCCTTTAAAACTAAATCAGGTAATTCCACATTGTGATGCTGTTCGTAGAGAGGCTTAATCCCTTTTAAGATGGCTAAAGTATCTTCAGCCGAAGGGGCATTAACTTTGACTTCATTGAAACGACGAGCTAGCGCTGCATTTTTTAGAATCGTATTGCGGTATTCATCTTGGGTCGTTGCCCCAATAACAGTCAATTCCCCGCGTGAAAGGGCTGGTTTAATAATATCAGCCAATCCCTTTGAACCTTGACCATCACCAGTACTGCCTGCTCCTAGAATTTGGTGGATTTCATCAAAGAAAAGAATAACATTACCAGCACTCTTAACTTCATCCATCAGCTTTTGAATGTTTTCCTCAAAGGCTCCGCGATATTGAGTTCCAGCTTCCAAGCCAGAAATATCAATAGAAATGATCTCCTTATTCTTAATCGAGGCAGGAACATCGCCATTCACAATAGCCTGAGCTAAACCTTCGACAACAGCTGTTTTACCAACACCGGCGTCACCCACTAGGACGGGGTTATTTTTGGTACGGCGAGCGAGAATTTCTGCTGTATCTTGAATTTCCTGATTCCGACCAATGACAGGATCTAGCTGACCTTTGCGGGCTTCTTCCGTTAAGTTGCGACCTAATTTAGCCAAGATGCCATCCTGCTTTAACTGACCTTTGCCAGCTTGGGGGGATCCTTCTTGCACCGCTTCTTGATTAGGTAAGTGACCCGTTTGACGGAAATAAGCAAACTCCTCAGGACTAACCTCGCGTCCATTGATGCGGTAACGACGGGTTTCTGAATTAAAACCACCCATATTTCCCATCAGTTGGTTAAAAATATCATCCATGTTATTGAATTCAAAATTGTTGTTCATAATCTTACCTCTCTTCTTACAAATACTCAGTCACCAAGTGACTCAAAAATCAAATGCTTGCTTAACTAATGCTTCCTTTCATTTTTAAGCAATGAGCTTCAGCAAACCTTCTCCAGCCCATTGAACTCCGCAGGGATACAGACCTGTGCAGATATATGACACTAAACCACTAGACAACTCAAAGAATTAGGAAAGGATGACAAATCATTCTTATTTCTTTCTGCTGAACCCTAGGATCGGTCAAATACCATATCTTAAGTTTGACTATCACTGACCTTTCGTCGGAAAATTTTTGCCAGGCATCTAAGCTTCAAATAGCTATCGAAAACACTGACCTTTACTGACTATTTATCAAAAAATAAAATGCCTCTAAGACCGACAAGTAATGATAATCTTTAGCAAGGGCTCCTTTCATCCCTGTGACTCTAGTATACATCATTGATCAGCAAAGGTCAATAGTTTTTTTGACTTTTGCTGACCTTTTTGTGATCACTACAAAAACAGATAAAGTAAAATTTGACTTTTGGAAGCCCCTTTCTAAAAATCAAACCACTATGCCATTGTTCCAAATTGAAATACCAACATTTATGCTAATAATTAGCCACTATCAATTTCCCAGCAAAGTTGCTAAATCTTATTTGCTTAACCTTATAGTTTCTTTAATTTCTCTATTGACAATACTTTAGAAATCCATTATACTGGCACTGTAAACGTTATCATATTATAAGGATTGTTACTCAGCTCTTTGAGGCATTACCGTTTCTTCCTATTTTTGGAGGAGAGGTGTGCCTTGAAGAGTTTTTTGATGTTATAAAATTCAGAAGTTGCAGAACAATCCAACAGAAATAATCTTGTATTTTATAAGAGGCTAAATGGGAGGGCTGGCATGAAAGTCGTTAAAAAACTTAATAATAATGTTGCAGTCTGTATTGATGACAACGGCGAGCAGCTCGTTGCCTTCGGCAAGGGCCTAGGTTTTCCAAAAATGCCTTACGAACTGACTGATCTCAGCAAAATTTCAACGACCTTTTACAATCTAGATATCAAATACCTGCAGCTGTTAAAAGAGATCCCTACAGAAATATTTGACGTCTCAGAAAACATTGTCCACCAAGCAAAAGCTAGAATCAGAAACTCCTTTAACCGCAATCTGATTTTTACTTTAGCAGACCATATCAATTTTGCCATTCAAAGAGGCCAGCATTACAGTGAACTCCAGTTGCCTTTTACCTACGAAATCGAACAGTTTTACCCAGAAGAAACTGCTTTAGGTCATTTTGCAGTTGATCTGATTAAACAGGAGTTGGGGATTGAACTACCAAATACAGAAATTGCTGCAATTGCCATGCACCTTATTAATTCCCAATTGGAATCTAAAGAAAACATCACAGATATTGATGGACATAGTGATGGTTATCTGATTAATCAAATAACTATCATATTGGAACAAGAGTTTGACACCCATATCAATACCAAAAGTTTTGAATACAACCGTTTTGTGATGCACCTTCGCTATTACCTCAAACGAATCAAGAATAATGAGCAGGTCAGTCAGGGAGACTTCCGTTCATTCATAGATACTATCAGAGAGAAGGAACCTGAGGTTTATATCTGTACCAAACGTATTATTGGTTTTTTGGAAGACAGACTTGAAAAAATTTGTACTGACGATGAAATTTTCTATTTAATGATCTATATCAAGCGTATGGCTAGCCGGATACAATAGCTATACACAAAACAAGGAGGTTAAAAATGTTAAATAAATTACAGCGTTTTGGCGGGGCTATGATTGCCCCAGTCATGCTCTTTTCCTTTTTCGGTCTAGTCATTGGACTTGCCCTCCTATTCTCAAATCAGGTCATTATGGGAAACATTGCAGCCCCTAATACCACATGGACCAAATTTTGGATGGTTATAGCAGCAGGTGCTTGGACTCCTTTCCTTCAGCTACCTATTTTATTTGTCGTCGGTCTTCCAATCAGCCTAGCCAAAAAAAATGCTGCCCGCGCGGTAATGGAAGCCTTGGTTATCTACCTTGTTTTCAATTACTTTATCAATGAAATCTTAACACTATGGCCAGATTCCTTTGGCGTTCACATGACAAACAAGGTTACAGATGGATCTGGACTGGCTTCTGTTGCAGGAATCGTAACCTTGGACACTGGCATGTTGGGCTCCTTAATGGTGTCAGGAGTTGCAGTGTATTTACACAACCGCTATTACGACAAGGTCCTGCCTGAAATCCTCTCCATTTTTAGCGGTTCGGTATTTATCGTCAGTATCGGTTTCTTTGTGATGATACCTCTAGCTCTGGTAACATGCTTCGTTTGGCCTTTTTTACAAGATGGGATAAAAAATATGCAGGGGTTCTTTGTCCATTCAGGGAATCTGGGAGTGTTTATTTACGAGCTCCTGCAAAAATTGCTTATCCCAACCGGTTTGCACCATTTCGTTTATGCCCCATTTGCCTATGATGACGCTGTTGTAAAAGGAGGAATGTCGGCCTACTGGGCATCGCATATTTCTAACTTTCAAACCGACTCGGCCACCCTTAAAGAACTCTATCCCATTGGTGGTTTCGCCCTGTCAGGTATGTCCAAAGTATTCGGAACTCTAGGATTGGCGTTAGCACTTATCAAAACAGCCTATAAGGAGAAAAAGAAACAGACGATTGCTATTGTTGCGCCAGCTGCCCTAACAGCTATTTTAACAGGGATTACAGAGCCAATTGAATTTACTTTCTTATTCGCTGCTCCCGCCTTATGGTTTGTTCACGCTGGTTTAGATGCCATTTTAGCCACGGTCTCCTACTATTTCGGAGTCGTGGGAGACTTTGGCGGCGGCTTAATTAACTGGTTGGGACTGGATTGGTTGCCCTTGTGGAAATTTCACAGTGCAACCTATCTGACGCAGATTCTGATCGGTCTGGTAGCCACGGCGGTCTGGTACTTTGTTTTTACTTTTATGATCTTAAAATTTGACCTAAAAACACCGGGGCGAGAGAGCAGTGACCAAGCACCACAGTTATATGAAAAGAAAAAACAAGAAAATGCGACAAATTCGACATTAGAGCTGTCCAAGAATGCTTCTAGATTTGAACGACAAGCTTTTCGATACTTAGAACTAGTTGGCGGAAAAAATAACATTATTGACATTACTAACTGTACAACTAGACTACGGCTAACGGTAAAAGATTCAAGTATTGTAGCCAATGAGGCTGCTTTCAAAGAAGCTGGTGCTGCTGGTATCATTAATAATTCCAAAGGAGGCATTCAAATTATTGTTGGTTTAAACGTCCCCCAGATACGGGAAGCTTTTGAATATTTTATCCAAAAAAGTTAGGAGTTTAATTATGGAAAACAAACACTGGTGGAACAAGGCTGTCATTTATCAAATCTATCCTAAAAGTTTTGCAGATAGCAATAATGATGGTATCGGCGATCTTCAGGGAATTATCAACAAATTATCCTATTTGAAAAAGTTAGGAGTTGATATCCTCTGGCTCAGTCCAATTTATCAGTCACCTCAAGTTGATAATGGTTATGATATTTCTGATTACAGAGCCATTAACCCTGATTTTGGAACTATGGCAGATTTTGATGAATTGATTGCTAAGGCTCACGCTCTAAATCTTAAAATCATGATGGATCTGGTCGTTAATCACACATCAGACCAGCACCTATGGTTCCAAGAAGCTAAGAATAATCCCAGCAGTAAATACAGAGATTACTATATTTGGCGCGATGGTAAAAATAACAAAGAACCCACAAATTGGGGAGGTTTTTTCGGGGGATCTGCTTGGACATACGACCAAAAATCTCGGCAGTACTATCTTCACTTATTTGCTCCTGAACAGCCCGATTTAAATTGGGAAAATACCGAAGTCAGGGAATCAATTTATGACATGATGAATTGGTGGGCAGCTAAAGGAGTTGATGGCTTTAGGATGGATGTCATCAATTATATCTCTAAACCAGAGATCTTCTCTGATGGTGAAAAATTAGAACATGAATGGTATGCCAATTCAGAACCAATCATGGCCAACGGTCATAAGATTCATCACTTTCTCCAAGAAATGAACCGCGAGGTGATGAGTCATTATCGGATGGTCACCGTCGGAGAAACACCGGGGGTAACACCGGAAGAAGCTTTAAAATATGCTAGTCTTGATAGTAAAGAATTAAATATGGTTTTTCAATTTGAGCATATGGGACTAGATAGCAATGATAATCCTGTTTTGGGACGTTGGAGCAATAAAAAAACCAGTCTTAAAGATCTTAGAGATAATCTTACAAAATGGCAGCAAAAACTGGCAGGAAAAGCTTGGAACTCACTCTATTGGAATAACCACGACCAGCCCCGAGTCGTCTCCCGTTTTGGTGATGACTCAACAGAAGAATATCGAGTTCTCAGTGCTAAAATGTTAGCAACCATGCTCCACTTTATGCAAGGTACCCCGTTTATTTTCGAAGGAGAAGAGATTGGTATGCCTAATGCTAACTTTACCGATATCGATGATTATGAAGATCTTGATTCTATCAATCCCTACCACCAATTTGTCGATGAACAGCACTTAGTTGATGAGGAAACAATGATGACCTATATCGCAGCCCACTCTAGGGATAATGCTAGAACACCGATGCCGTGGAATAGTACTAAAAACGGAGGTTTTTCTGACCATGACCCTTGGTTTAAACTCAATCCAAGCTTTACAACGATCAATGTTGAGCAAGCCCTAGCAGATCCCCATTCAATTTTTTACTACTATCAACAGCTCATTCGTTTACGGCACACCCTGCCAGTTATAACAGATGGCCATTATTCGCTTGTGGAAGGCAACACAGATGATGATCAAGTATACGCTTATTACCGAAAAAACAATCAAACAACCTTGCTCGTCATTCTAAACTATACTAAAGAAACCTTGGTACGACAATACGATATTCCAGCTAATGCCAAACTGCTGATTAGCAATTATCCGGATGATCAAGGAAATAGCTTGCGTGCCTATGAAGCTAAAGTTTATCAATTTTAAGGAGGCCTAAAATGGCAGATTCAAAAAAATTAAAAAACGACAGCGTGGGAGTTGATACAGGCATGCCTGATCTCCCCATCAAAACTATTCTTGCAATAACCTTTGGCTATCTAGGTATCAACATGGCTTTCTCCATCCAAGGAGCGCAGATGAGCAGAATCACTCAAACTGTGGGAGCCAACCCAAATAGCTTAGGGTTCTTCTTCCTTCTACCCCCTCTAACAGGAATGATTGTCCAACCGATACTCGGAAAGTACTCAGATCGGACATGGACCAAACGATTCGGTAGACGAATGATTTACCTCCTTGTCGCAGCACCTCTTGCTGCCCTAATCATAGGCTTATTACCGTTTTCTGGGCACTTCGGTTTGACTTACGGTTCTGTAGGAGCACTGGTCTATGCTGCTTCTGCTATTGCTCTCATGGATATTTTGAGCAACGTTTGCATGGCTCCATTTCGGATGATTGTCGGCGATATGGTCAACAATAAACAAAAAAATTTCGCCTGGGCTTGGCAACAAGTCTTTGCTTACACAGGAGGAATTATCGCTGCCTTGCTTCCCTTCATTTTTACCCAAATTGGAATGGCTAATACGGCTCCAAAAGGTGAAGTCCCGCCTACTGTCATCTGGGCTTATCTTATTAGTGCAGCTGTCTTGCTAATTTGCAGTCTCATTACCGTTTTTAATGTTAAAGAATACGACCCAGAAACTTACGCTAAATATCAAGGTTTAGATGTAAGTAAAGAAACTGAAAAACAACCAGGAATCCTTGAACTCTTTATCAAAGCCCCCCGTGCCTTCTGGGAAATCTCCATCGTTCAATTCTTCTCTTGGATCGGTGTCATGTACACTTGGACGTATGCTACCGGTGCCATGGCTAAGAATATTTGGCATACCACAGACCCCACATCAGCTGGTTTCCAAGCTGCCGGTAACTGGTACGGCGTCATGTCAGCCGTCCTCAGCGTTGTTGCCTTGATTTGGGCACTTGCTTATTCCAAGGCTAAGGCTGGCAGCCGAAAAAAATGGTATTCTTTCGGTTTAGCTATGAATGTTATTGGTATCACAATGGTAGCCCTTACTGGTAATAAATGGATCGCTTTGGCTGCATTTTTATTCTATGGTATCGGTAACTTTACGATCAATGCTATCCCCTACTCCCTGTTGACTTCTTCTTTGAACGGCACCAACAAGGGTGCTTACATCGGACTTTTAAACGTCGCCATCTGTTTCCCTCAAATTGTCGGTTCTCTGCTTAGTTTTTGGATTTATCCGCTATTGGGGAATCAACAATCACACATGATGATTTTAGGGGCAGTTGCAACGGCAATCGCAGCTATCCTCGTTGCTATTATCCACGAAGGCAAATAACTGATAGCAATCACTACCTCTGCTTATCTGTTGCCTTAAAAGTAACAGAATTCCTTGGCAAAATAACCACGGCCACCCGTCAAAAGGGTGGTTTGTTTGCCTCACGGTGGACTAAAGTTTCATAACATAAAAACGTAATATCTGCTGTAGGAGAACATGAAAACCAAATCTTTTTCTATAAAAAATAAAAGACTGGCTATAGCCATGGGGTGCTGAATATTATAAGTAATTTTAAGAACCAGCCCCATCGTAAAGTGCACAGATATCAGCTTTGATATAGACTGATTTTTTCAACATTTCTAATAAAATTTAGTTTTATTAGTGTTGTATCTCAAAAATTACAATTAATTATCTTTTCTAAGATGGCAAAGAATAGCTGTAAAATTATGCTAAAATGAAGAAAAATTATTTTAAAGTGAGGGTATTTTCTATGGAAAATCAAAAACGCTTCAAACTGCATAAAGTCAAAAAACACTGGGTGACTATCGCGGTAACCGCAACAGCTGCTACAGCACTTTTTGCGGCTGGCAGTCAAGCCAGCGCTGACCAAGTGGCACCAGCTCCTCAAGAACAGGCAGCTGCTCAGCAAAATACCCCAGCTAATCAGGCTGGTGTCCCAAAAGCAGAACAGGCACCTGTTGTCCAAGAAGCTCCAGCTGCCCAACAAAAATCAGCCCAAGGCACCCCTGAAGTAGCCTCTGGTCAAGATGGATCAGGCGGTGATCAAGGACAAGCTGAAGAAGCTAAGCAAACGGCTGAACAAAACGACAAGGCAGCTGATAATCAAGATATCCAAGCTAACAATAAACAAGTCGATGCCCAAAATGGCCAAGCAGCTGAGAAGCAAGAGACACCAGCCAACAATCAGGCGGCTCAGCCTGCTGAGTTAACCATCCAAGCACCAAACAACAGCCAAGCGGCTAATTCATTCAACGAAGAAAACGGTCAGTGGTACTTCCTCGATGCCAATAAACAAAAGGTGTCTGGCTGGCAGACTATCAACGGTCAAAAACTGTACTTCGACAAAAATGGTAACCAAGCTAAAGGTAACATTGCTGAGAACAATGGCAAAACCTATTATCTTGATAAGGACAGCGGACAAGTCATTACTGAAAAGTTTGGGGTTACCCCTGATTCTAAGACCTATTACTTTGCTGAAGACGGCAGTCGACTAGAAGTCACTGGTTTACATCAAGTTAATGGGAGAACCTATTATTTCAACAATGATTTCAGTATTACCGATAGCAATGGTTTCACTGGCTGGCAGACCATCGATAACAAACAAGTTTACTTCAATAAGGGCTACCAAGTAAAAGATGGCTTTGCGGACATTGACGGGAAGACTTACTATTTTGATGAAAACGGTAATGTAAACCGCACAGGTGGACTCAAAAAAGTTCAGAGTTCCCGTTACTACTTCGACAGCCAAGATGGTGCACTCTTTAAGAAGCAATTTGTCCCTCACATTGATGAAGACTCAGGACAACTCGTTTACTACTATGCTGACGAAAACGGACGATTAGTTTATGGTTATCAGACGATTGACGGTCTGAATTACTACTTTAAACAAGACGGCCGTCAGCTCAAAGGAATCGGTTATGATAAGTATGGAAAAGCTATCGTCACAGATAAAGATACAGGTATTATCCTAGAAGGAGAAGCAGCCAGAACAGCTCAGTACCGTGACCAAGTCAGCAGAACCTTCACCAAAGGCCAGTCTGATATTATCTATTATGATGAAAACGGCAATACTGTCAGCAACCGTTTTGTCTATGATAAAGACTATCCAGCTAACATCAAACGAAGTGCCCATCAAACAGGCTGGCTCTATATTGGAGAAGATGGCAAAGCCGTCAAAGGCGATCAGCTTATCGACGGCGTGCTCTATCACTTTGACAAAAAGTACGGCGGACAATATAAAAATACCGTCTATCACCAGCAAGAACAAGGTTTAGACGGTAGTGCTGCCGGCTACTACTATCTTGACAGCAATGGCCGTCCTGTAAAAAATGCCTTTATTCAAGTGAATACCGAAGACTATCAGGGCTATTACTATGCTAACGAAGATGGACAACTGGCTGAAGGCTGGAAAACCATTGATGGTAAAACCTACTACTTCGCTAAACCAGAAGACACAACATACTATTATGATCACCGGACTAGATTTGGACAGATTAAGGGGCAAATGCTGATCATTGATGGTGCCAAATATTACTTTGACCCAAATACGGGTGAACTGGTGAAAAATAAAACAGTCACTATTGATAAAAACAATAATCCTTCAATGCCTCTGGGATATCCGAAGATAGAGACGGTAACTGTTGATGGAAAAGATTACACCCTAGGACAGGATGGCAAAGCCCAAGAAAGCTACGGTTTTATTACCAAGGAAGATGGCAAAACTTACTATCAACTGGAAGATGGTAACTATGCCAAGGGCTTGACCGTTATCGATCATAAAAATTATTATTTCGATAAAGAAACAGGGGAAATGGTAAAAAATAAAATTATTTTGGACGAAGACCACGCTCTCTACGGTTTCCAAGGTAGTCGCTATTACAGCACCTATTACTTTGGTAAAGATGGCTATGGGGTTGGAGGTTTCCAAACCATCGATGGCAAACGCTATTACTTTGGAGCTGGCGGTCAATCCGTTTCCAGCAATTATCCACGCCCTATCTATGTAGGAGATGATCTTTACTATATCAAGGATGACCAAGTTGTCACAGACACCCTAGCACCTTATAATCTCGCATCATTTGGCTATAATCCATCTTATAATAATCAGGTTGGCTACTTTGGTGCTGATGGTAAACTGCAACAGGGCTGGTATGAAAAAGATGGCAAAACCTACTATACTGTAGAACCCGAAAATGCAAGCATCTATCAGCCGTCATACACACGCGCAAACGGAGTTCAAGGCGTTGATCAGGATATTTATGGCTTTGATAAAGAAAACGGAGAACTCAAGCCAAGCGGCTGGTATCAAGCATACCCAGATCGAAATGAGTGGCGCTATTTGGATAGCGATGGAAAAGTCCTAACCGGCTGGCAGGTGATTGATGGCAAAACCTACTACTTCAGTCTTGGTCATATCGATAAAGGAGTCGGTGAAGAATATAAGCGCCAGCAATTTACAAACAGTATTGGCATCCAAGTCAAAGGGAAATTGATTGATATAGATGGCAATCAGTACTACTTCGACCCCGACTCTGGTGAACTTTGGACCAATCGAACATTGGATTATGAAGGGCACACCTACCAACTTGACGATAAGGGGAAGGCTACTTTAATTCATTAATCCTCACGAAAAAGAAAAGAGGCTGAGACAAAAGTTCTCAGCCTTATTTATTTGGTCAATTTTATTTGCTAGGCACAGTGGTTGGGAGTAAAACTTGTTGGCTGTGCCAGCTTAGTCTTACCCCTGCACAGTTCATTAGGTGCTTTAGCACCAATGAACCACTGCTGGTTGGATAGCCTTATCTTGGAGCGCCTGAAAATAAGAATATGCCCCCTTAAACAGTTCACTGGACTGTTTAACTACTCTACAAGTGATAGCTCCAACAGTTTGGGGAACTGTTGGAGGTTATCTAATATCATGAACTTTGTTCATCATATTTCCGGTCTCCCAGATCTTTGGAGCTATGCGGAGGTGGTAGTGAAACGGTCTGGCAGATCGTTTCAGGTCGAACGCCTAGAAATAAAAGAGCGGAGAGAAATCAAATTCTTGAAATGATTAATTTCTGTCCCACTCTCCTTTTTTATATACTCACTATAGGCAATACCGTTCAATAGCACGGCTAACAAAATCAGCAGTCCCTGCTTCGCCGGCTTGATCAATGGTTTGACTGAAACGATTATCAGTCGCATACATCTTCCCAAGTCCGGCTAAGATTTCTGGGCTACAAGGGTAGAAATGCTCTGAGATATAAGCCTGCAGGAGCTTAACTTGGGCTTGAACCTTGTCATCAGCAGCCTCCAAATCTTTCAGGCGTCCAAACTCAGCCATGATAGTCAACATCTCATCAGTCACTTGGGCAAAAGCTTCCTTATCCGTCTTGGCCTCAAAAGTTTGGTAAGCCTGAGTGTCACCCCAGCGCTCCTTGGCCTCAGTCTCAAGGGCTTGCAGCTGAGACTTATCATAAGCGGTAAATGTCATTTTATCTCCTCCTTCTTGCAGACGACAAGCATGCGCCAAAACGCCTTCCAAGTGTGCCTTCTTGGCCTCCAAAAGGGCTATCTGCTTGGTCAAAGCTACCTTACGGTCATAACTCGGACTGTCCACAATCTTCTTAATGGTTTTGAGAGGAAATTCCAGCTCCCGAAACAGCAAGATTTCCTGAAGGCGCTCTATCGCCTCATGATCATAATAGCGATAGCCATTCTCAGCCACCTGACTGGGCTTGAGCAGATCGATCTCATCATAATAATGCAGCGTGTGCGCACACTGACACCCGACAGCTGACTCATCTCCTTAACGGTCTTCATAGGAACCTCCTCTCTACTGAGGATACTAAGCTCTTACACTCCAAGATCTTAACAAGCCCGACAAAAGTAATCAAACACTTAGAAAGACTTAGCTATGTTCACAGAAGTGTAGGCTCTGTTCACCTCAACTATGAGTATAGACCATGACGTGACGTGAGGGTCAAGAGGGAAGAAGGAAAAATCTCCAAAAAAATTTGGAGATTAGATTTAGTAATGATCTCGTAGTGAAATGAAAGTGACACCATCATCTTCAATTAGATAAACGAGACGATTTTCAGCATCAATTCGTCTTGACCATGCTCCTTGATAGTCGTACCTTAAGGGTTCAGGCTTACCGATTCCTTCAAAAGGAGAACGTTGAACATCTTTTAAAATCCTATTAATGCGCTTGAGTGTCTTTTTATCCTGATTCTGCCAATAACAGTAATCTCTCCACGCAGAATCTGTAAATTTCATAGGCATAACTAATCCTCAATCTCATGAACTTCAACCTGACCCGCTCTTGCTTGAGCAAGCCCTTCAATAATCTTATCCGAAAGATATTTATTTTGTGAAATTCGAAGGGTCTCCTGAATACTGTCCCACTCACTTTTTGAAAGAACAACGATATCTTCATCAGGATTTTTATTAACAACTATAAGCGGTTCAAATTCATTATTGACCTTTTTCATATAGTCTTTGAGATTATTACGAAAAGTTGAATAAACGACTGCTTCCATGATAAAACCTCACTAATTCCTAATATTTAACCACAGTATAAAATAAAAGAAAAAACTTGTCAATAAATTGTACAAGTTTTCATATGTAAATCTTTAAGAAACCAAATCTATAAACTTAACCACCATCATTGATAAGGTAATTTGTTCTCTCACCACAAAATGGTTTATACTAAATCCCAAATGAGCTTTACGCTTCATAATATTGATATAAATCAATCGAAGCCTCTAAATAAGTTTCTATACGATAAAATGTAATAAAAATTAATTTAGCAAAGCCTCAGCTAAAATTTTATCAAATCTCCGAATATCAACACCTTTTTTCAAATTAATTTTGATATGTCCTGCACGTGTCCATAGTTCAACTTCTGAGTTAAAGTCCAATAGACCTGCATTCTCTGTAGACCACAGATTTATAGATGAATAGGGTAAAGAATAAATTTCAACCTTTTTACCAGTTAATCCTTGAGCATCACGGACAATTAAACGTTTATTTGTAAAAATTGCAATATCTCTGATTGTTTTGTAAGCAGCATAAGGTATTTCACCAGTCACAAGAGATGACGAAACATCTTCTGGAATTTGACATTCTGAAACAAAAGTCCACTCAAGTAAATTATTAATTAGTTCCATTATATTTCTCCTAATTCTTAAGGTTTACTATGTCAGTGTAGCTTTTTATACTTAAATATTTACTAATTAATCAGAAAACCAACTTAATCATTAGAATTTCTCACCGGCACCCGTCCCCAGTTTTGTTCCTGAATATCTGAGCCGCCTAGTTGATAGGCTTTGTCAGCTTGCTGGGTCATAGCATCCCACGGTTTAGCACCGATACGAGTGATAATCTCCACGGATTTTTTCACGGACTTGAGGTGTTGCTGGCCCTTTGGCGTGAAGCCTAGCACATGGACAACATTTGGCAGGACAGATTCCCTAGCATTGACGAGGATATAAGTTAGAATCCGTCGCACGCGCGCCTTGGTGTAGCGTTTTGTCGCCACCTTATCAACCAAATCATCAAAATCAACCGCCGTCTTAATAGACTCTTTGATTCGGCTAACCAGCTCCTCATTGACCTGAAAAATAGCAGTCAAATCAAGATTTGTCAGGATTTGATACTTGAGCAAGGAAAAATAATCTGTCCAGCTGACCGTAGTTGCCCGCTCCAACAGCTGAAGGCTAGGCATAGTTTGCTCTAAAAATTCTTGATCCCCCAGATGTTTACGAATAGCAGTGGCTGAGGCAATTTGCTCTCGCTTGCTGTCGGAATGATAGCCTGCTCCAATACGCGAAATAGGCGTTAGTTTGATACCATAGGCTGCGCAAGCCTTGGCATAACTGAGTCCCAGAATATGATTGGGCGTATTTCCAGAAAAATCTACACCTGCAAACCTTTCCCACATTTTCTGGGTCTTCTGAGGATAAGACAGACTGTCAGGTAACTGGGAAAGAAAGGTCTCCATCTCAGTCCCCCTAGCTGCATAAGTATCTGAAATAGCTTGGTAATCCAGAGCTTCCTCGGTTCCAAAGACCAGCTGATCAATGCCCAATCGTGCCAATATATCCACAGCACCGCTAGCAAAATAATCAGCTGACTGAACCGACACCAAAAAAGGAAGCTCAACGACTAAGTCAGCACCGTTTTCTAAGGCCATCTGCGCCCTTGTCCACTTATCCACAAGGGCAGGCTCACCCCGCTGGACAAAATTACCAGACATAGCTATGATCTTGACACCTTCTACTTGATCGAGCAGATATTTGTGCCCATTGTGAAAAGGATTGAATTCAGCGATGATGCCAGTTGTGGTCATGGGGTTCCCTCCATTTTAGCCTAAAAGCCAGCTATCTAAAAAACAATAAGAAGATAGATCAACTATCAAAATAATAGCTGATAAAAAGATAATTCCTGTGACACCATATCTGATAGGTTGCCGATATCTTTTATAGAAAGCATTAAATTTATCAATAAAGACATGATGTTTGTTGCACATAACAGCTAAAATCAGCAAGAAGAGCGGACTTTGGCTGATAAATACCCAGAGAAAATTGTAAAGCAGCGATAAGAAAGTATCATTTACTTGACCGGACAAAGCTAGCACGGCTAAAAAAGTTGGATCCACGATGGCTGTATAAATCATGAAGACCGCTGCTGCATAGATTCCCTTACTGCTCTTTGGGCTATTTTGACGGTCCAGATCTTCTACTGCCAGCAGACGTTTGACTCCCCAAGCTATTAAGACAGCAATAAGCACCAAATAAATCCAAACCCATACTCTATCAGGAAGTTGACCAAGGACTTGCGCTAGATTCGATATCTCATTACCCAGTATGAGTGATAAAATGAAACCCAGCAAAGCCGTACCAAAAAGGACTAAACCACCAAAAAGATAGACTTTTTTAAGGGATAAACCCACTGCCTGCATGGTCATCAGCAATATCATGCCAACAGGATCAATGCCCGCTAGCGCCAAGCCTATGACAAAAGCCAAATTCTTCATAACTGTTCCTTCCTACTTCGCACACACAAAGAACCATCTTTTGCTTGTTTCTGTCGGCTCTTTATCTTCAAAGTCAGCATAGACCTTGACCGTTTTAAAACCAGCTTGTTCCAATAATATATCGTAGGTGAGAAGTTCGTAGGTTCGCTCTTCATGAACTTCGTCAAAGCGTGTAAAGCGTCCATCCTCATCTTGAATGAAGAAAGTCAGCTCATGGACCACTGAATGTGGAACTTCATCTTCGTAGCTGTCCCAGACCATAGCAAAATCTTCCGCATTTTCATGGTAAGCGTAGCTAGGGAAAACCTCATCTGTCTGATAGGTAGAATGCACATCAAAGATAAAGACTCCACCATCATTGAGATGCTGGTAAACCTGCGCAAAAACATCACCCACATCTACCTCATCTTCCATGTAGCAGATAGAGTCCGAATAGCAGGTCACCATATCAAAGGTTCCGACAGGCGATAAATCCAGCATATTGCCCTGCACAAAAGGAATGTCTAAGTGCGCTGCCTCGGCACGTTTGCAGGCCAAGTTCAGCATCTCTTCACTTAAGTCCAGCCCTGTCACATCGAATCCTGCCTGCTTAAAACGAATGGACTGAATCCCCGTCCCACAAGCCAACTCTAGGAGTTTGGCATTTTTTGTTTTTGGAAAATGGCGCAGCGAAAAGTCCGTCCATTGATCATAAAGTGAATCGTCCATGATACTGTCATAGACTCTCGCAAAAGTTTCATAAGTTGTCATATCTCTTATCCCTATTCTAAAAAAGCAGTCTCAGCGACTGCTCATTATTATCCAAGATAGGCCGTCACATCCACCAGTGGTGCTTCGTGCCAGAGTTTTTCCAGATTATAGTGGTCGCGTGCTTCTTCGGTAAAGATATGGACGACCACATCATTGAGATCAAGGAGAACCCAACCGGTCTTGCTATCCCCTTCAATGTGACTAACATCACCGCCTGCTTCTTTAACCTTCTCACGGATATTATCCGAAACAGCTTCCAACTGACGGCTGTTCATAGCACTCATGATGGCGAAATAATCTGTCAAACTGCTTAAACCAGCTAAATCAAGAACAACAATATCTTCAGCCCGCTTTTCATCAGCAGCTTTAACAACCAATTCTAAAAGTTCGTCTTTAGTCATTAATCTTTATTTCCTTTAATTAAATAGTCTCTCCAGAGGCAAAACCTGAGCAAAGCGGTCATGCCAAATCGTCTCATAGTAGTCAATCAAGATATTTGCTGGGATATCTGATGTCCCAAAGGTCGTCGTACCATGTTCCACCACAGCAACTTCATAACCCATCTCAAAAGCCACCTTGACCGTCGTATCGATGCAGTGATCAGTTGCCATCCCTACAATAATCAACCGCTCCACACCCTTGTTTGCTAAATAAGCCCGCAAGCCTGTCTCTTTAAAAGCCGAATTGTAGGCTTTATCAATAATCAACTCATTTGCTTGGGGTGCTACTGAATCAGATATCTTCCAATCACTGCTGCCCATTGGCAACTCATCATCATGATGGCAGACATAAATCACCTCAATTTGACGAGCACGCGCTTGTTTTATGGCTTGCCCTACAGTTTCCAAGAAAAGCGACACTTGATAAGGCTGCTCCTTAATTAATCCAGTCTGGACATCTACAACCAATAAAGCTGTCACTATCTAGGTCTCCTTCAAATAATTGACATAAGCATTGTAGGTTTCAATAGTCTGTGGATAGATGGGCATAGCTTGGTGGGCCAAATGCTCAATGGTATGGGCCGTTTCATAGGCGACAGCCTTATCCAAGGATACCTCAGCCAGTCGACGCGCTTCCTCAACACCTAGAAAATGACGATTGTCCTCGATATAATCAGCCACATAGACAATCTTATCTAAGACTGTCATAACCCTGCTTCCTGTCGTATGATCTGCAATGGCAGCTAGGATTTCAGAATCTGTTACTCCTAGATCTTCTTGGATCTTATAAATACCAACCTTGCCATGCCAAATATTATTGCCCCAGTTTTTCAAGTCTGGATCCAGACCATACTTGTCAATCAGATCCAGAAACTCCTCATCAGAGAGCTCCTTGGCATAGTCATGGAGTAGACCAGCGAGTCCAGCTTTTTCAGGCGAATAATGATTGAGCTCTGCCAAATGTCTGGCAGCTGCTTCGACCCCCAAACAGTGCTGAAACCGCTTATCACTCAGCGTCATTTTCATTTGCTCCAGCAGGCGGTCTCTGTCGTAACCATGTCTTAAAAATTCTTCATACATCAGCGATAGAGCCCCGCTTTCTTGATATAGGCTAAAACTGACTGAGGCACCATAAAATTGGGAGTATGGCCAGTCTTAATCAAATCGCGCACATCCGATGATGAAATATCCATTAGGGGCACATCAACCCAGATGACAGGATAGGACGTTCCAACTTTATACTTGGGACGTTGAACCCCAACAAACTGCACCAGCTCAACCAGCTCGTCAATGCGATGCCACTTGGGCAGGTATTCCACCATATCCGCCCCAATGATAAAGTAATAATCGGTATCAGGATTGTTTTCTGTCAGGTACTTCATCGTATCATAAGTGTAACTAATGCCTTGACGCTCCAGCTCAATCGTCTCAATATCCAAACCTTCGATACCATTGATAGCCAGCATAAGCATATTGAGACGGTGCTGCTCAGCAATGGTCTCCTTTTTATCAATGTGAGGAGGAATAAATTCCGGCATCAGAAAAACTTCATCCAAGCATAACTGCTGACGAACCTGATCAGCAACAAGCAGATGAGCATTATGAACAGGGTTAAAATTGCCGCCTAAAATCCCAACCTGCTTACGTCCAGTTTCCTCAACATTTGCCTCCAATTCTACCTTGGTAAATGGCGTTACTAAATCAAGTGCCATAGACTTCTCCTCATGCTTTACGTATCAACTCTTTTAGCTCCCATTATAGCATAAATAGGACAAAAGAAAAAGCCGACAAAGCGGCTGGTAAAAAGCGACAAGAGGGCTTTTCAAGGGGATTAACAAGTGTCACATTTCCTACAACATTATAAGAAACTTAAGCTCAGAGCTCCTTTACCTTCTGTGATAATTTGCGGTTTTCCTTCTTAGCAGACTGCTTATAAAGGGTAAGAACACGACCCGTTTTAGCAACAGAATCCGCCCCAATTTCTTCTTCTAAAATTTCAGCAACCTCATGAATGGTCTCATCAGTGTTTTGCAATAGCTTTATCTTGATAAGCTCACGTGCATCTAGGGCATTGCGGACGCTGGTTTTAATCTGGTCATTAAGGCCGTTCTTGCCAATCTGCACAATGGGTTTCATAGCGTGTGCCTGAGCATTTAAAAAGGCACGTTGTTTTGATGTAAGCATATGTATTCCTTCTATTTCATTTTTTAAATTAGGGCCTTGCGGATAACCACACCGACCCCGTCCGGTGCCCAGGCAGCTACCTTAACAGGCTGACCACTGCTTGCCTTAACACGAATCCAGCCGAGACCTGAGTAGACGATATCGATCTTGTCCGTAATCGTGAACTCATGGCGGACAAGAGCAGGAAACTCAGCTAAGTCTTTAGCATGCGGTGGTACCAGAAGATCGCCTTGATGCTTATCATAAAAGTCATCTGCTCCAGCCAACTTAGTCCGATGCAAGTCAAGATTATTATCAAAATAAGCGGTAAAACCTTGTTTATCTCCCTTAATAAAATCAAAACGAGCCAAACCTCCTAAAAATAGGGTCTGTTCAGGATTAAGCTGGTAGGTTTTAGGTTTGATTTCTTTTTTAGGGCTGACATACTTGAGATCCTTGGCACTGAGATAGTGAGCCATTTGATGGCGGTGAATAATCCCCGGTGTGTCGAAGATATAGCTGCCATCATCCAGAGGAATCTCAATCTTATCCAGTGTTGTTCCAGGAAAGCGTGATGTCGTAATCACATTTTTATCCCCAGTAATCTCACTAATCACGGCATTGATTAAGGTGGATTTACCGACATTGGTCACACCGACAACATAGACATCACGGCCAGCACGAAGCTCCTCAATCCGCTCAATTAATTCCTTGATAGCATAATGATTCTGGGCACTGGTCAACAGGACATCAACTGGCCGCAGACCTTCTTCGTGAGCACGCTCGCGCAGCCACTGAGTAACCTTGCTATCTTTAACAGATTTAGGTAGAATATCTTTTTTGTTCCCCACTAAGAGGACATCGTTACCAGATACAAAGCGACTGAGACCCGGAATAACAGAGCCGTTAAAGTCAAAAATATCTACAACATTGACAACCAATGCCTGACTATCGCCAACTTCATGCAGTAAGGTCAGAAATTCATCATCACTAATATGGACATCGACGATATCATTGTAGTGGCGCAGGCGAAAACAGCGCTGACAATAAAGATCACTGTCGCTTTCTGTCGCCTTCTCAACACTGGAGCGGGGGGTATAGCCAGCAGCTTCCTTATTCTCGCTTTGAATCTTGGCTCCACAGCCAATACAGAGTAATTCTTCCATTAAATTTCCTTTTTATAAATAATATCACCGTATTTCTTAGCAATCTTTCGCATCACACGGCGCTCTCTGGCACGATTAAACTTGGTATTCCAAGCATCCGATCTTACCAATGGCTTGACTAAAATAGAGCGAATACCCGCTCGATGACAAGCCCTAATATCTGTCATTAGCTGATCACCAACCATGACAACCTCATCGCGATCAAAGCTATAGCGTTCAATCGCCTTGTCAATACCACGAGTAAAGGGCTTCATAGCACGGCTGACAAAATCCACATGGAAAGGTTCAACCGCACGCTGAACGCGTTCAAATTTATTATTGGAGACGACGACCACTGGTATTCCAGCCTCTGTCATATCATCCAACCACTCCCGCAGCTCCGGTGTCCCATCAGGATTATTCCAAGCAATCAAGGTATTATCCAAATCCACCAGTACCGCAGAAATTCCATGCTTACGCAGGCTTTCAGGTGTCAAATCATAAACAGCTTCCACCGCAAAGGTGGGTATATAATCTTCAATACTCACAGCTTTCTCCAAAATATGATAGTAACTTTTATTATAGCATAATTTCAGCCAAGATAGAGAGGCCAACAGAATAACTGACTTCAAAAAATCCTCCTAAAATTAGCCTTATTCGCCAATCTCAAGGAGGATAGTATCTCTCTATGAATCAGAAATTACTTTTGGAAAACAAAAGTAACCTTTGCCTTCTTATCAATAGAAGTAATAATTTGCTGATAATATTCTTTAGCTGAATCTTTGACAAGACTCTGGTAACGTTTCAAATACTCTTCCTGCTCCTTATTAGAAAGGCTGTCTGTCACAAGCTTTCCAGTATCGATATCCTTGGTTGAATAGCTAAGCAGTCCACCAGAAGTATTATAAAGTTGATAAGGGTGTTCCTCTGCTAGTTCAAAACCGATAACTTCAAACTTAGGAATACTAACAGTGTAATGAGAATCTTCCTTTTCATCCACCCGCACTCCTTTTTTTATTCCAAACTTGGCTTGGTAGTTAAGAATAATCACCGCTTCTTTCTCTGAAAACGGGATATCCAAATCTGTAAAAAGAACTTTTGTCGTTTCCTTTGAAGTCACTATTTTTTGAATACCAACATTGAGAAAAGCCACCTGATTAACCTTTTCCAAAGAAGTAACAGAAGTATAAGAAGTCTGACTAGGTTCTGACTGCTGTGAAGCCTTGATACGACCATACGTATAGAAACCAAGTGAAACAGCTACGACAAGCCCCAAAATCAATAGACTTCTCCAGCGCGGAACCTTCTGCTTTAAGAACTTTCCCACCTGCTTAAAAGGAGAAAATCGTTTAAGTAATACCATATTAGTCTCTCCTAATAACTAGAGCTAGGTAAAATATCCCAGAAACAATCATGACCGTACCAATCCAAGGATTTAGAGCAAGCAAAATAATGCCAACAAGGAGAAATAGAATAGGTAAAGCTAGTTTGTTCATAAATTTTGACCTATCTTTCTAATTTAACAATAACGGGATTCCCATCAACTGAAAATGATGGTTCAATTTCCAATTCCAAATCACCATCACTAGTGACGCCAAAATGCTGGGTGGCTCCTTGGTATGAACGTCCTGATGAAATAGTCTCAAACGTATTGTCATTTGGATAAGTCTCCATTTTTTCTCCCCCAGCATAGAGATTCAACTCACTACCAACAGGATAGTCTTCATCTGAAAGATTGGTTATATCATAAGTAACTTTCAATACTTTTTCTGGATTACTATCATCATATCTATTCCTTACATCAGTCCATTCGACTGATGTAATAATTTCTAATTCATCATCAAAAGTGATTTTATCTCCAACTGCATAGATTTTCTTTTTCTCTTTACCTATCTTAGAATTTTTAATTTTATTCTTTTTCTGCCTTTTATCCTCTTTTTTCACCACAGATACCGATTTTGAAGAACTTGTTAATGAATTCTTAATAGAACTAGCTATTGAATCTGTATAGATAATTTGGCTAATCAAAACGATTAGAAAAGCTATGACCGCTATCCCTACTGAAATTAATGATAACCAATTCTTGTTTTTACGGTTAATAATTAGAGCTATAACTCCCAAAATAAAAGCAATAATCGCTAGAATGGCAGAAGCATTATTGACAAATGGTATCCATGATGTGACTAAAGCAATCCCTCCCATAACTAAAGCAATAATAGCAGTAACCTTTCTTTCTTCATTCTTTATTGGTTGCATCTCTCTACCTCTCTCATTTTTTAATTTTACAAAACTATTATATATATATATATCGTATGTCAATAGTGTTACAGAAAGTCTTACAGAAAAACTCGGCAGAGATTTCAGCAAACAAAAAAGCCAGCTTACTGACTATTTTCTCTTATACTCTCGCTTAAATGACTTTTTGCGCAGCTTAATAAGGCGGGCTAAAGATTGACCATCCTTGGCAAATCCCCCTTGTCTATTATAAAAACTGCGCTCAAAGTCCGCTACCTTGCGCTCTTTCCAAAAACGAGCTAGGCGGAT
Source organism: Streptococcus sp. ELY_125 (assembly GCF_058314535.1). Lineage (NCBI taxonomy): Bacteria > Bacillati > Bacillota > Bacilli > Lactobacillales > Streptococcaceae > Streptococcus > Streptococcus sp. ELY_125. The sequence continues at coordinate 36,261 of NZ_JBZFUM010000020.1, forward strand.
TTTTCCAGCTTGATTGGGCGATTTAAAAGGTTTCACTATCGCTTTTCTAAAAATAGGATCGTGCGCTCTTATTGGTTCAACATCCAAACGAACATGACTCCACGGAGTATTGCCATAGTTGAAGCTAGCACCGTTAACAATTCCATTAATATTAACTTTATCCGCATCTAGTTCGTTAAGAAAATACCCCTGACTATCTAGGATAAACTCCGTGCGAAGCTGAAGTAAAATCTTTATATTATAGGATTCCCGATGATCAGGAAAAGCAAATGCCTCCTGCTTAGACTGACGCTTATTGTGTAGGCGGGCATTGTCAAAAATATTGGGGCGCAGGCGATTAACTTTTAGGTAGGTTATCAAAGCCGCTTGATCGGTCATTCCAGATTGACGATAGTACCGGCGAACATACTGAGCCTGCTGAGATGAAATGACATAGCGCAGCTGATGCAAGCGGCGATTAAAACTCGTTTTTTCCGTAAATAAACGTTCCTTCATCGCCCGACGAACCAAACGTGCTAAATCTTTCCAAAAATTATCATGTGGCGCTAAGTCATCAGCAAACCGAGAGACCAAACGACGATTCTCCTCTAAATCCCCCGACAGCTCCTCAGGCATGCCTGCGCTGTCCAAGAGATAGTGCAAGGCTTCATGCGCCATCTTTTCTGTTTTTATCTGCTCCCAGTACTGGTAAAAGACTGGCGACCCAATTTTATCCATATTACTCTCCTTTATATGATTATTACTAAGAGGCTTATCAATCTGCCTCTTCTTTTCGATGGTGCTTTCGCTTTTCTAGCCGCCAACCAAGGATCCAGGCCAAAACAAGCAGATAGTTCTCAACGGCTCCAATAAGGTTAATGTACTGGGACGGTTCCTGAATAAAGCCCACTAAGTGATTGCTTCCAATGCCAAGACCACCAATAATGAGTCCCAATAAAACAGCCTTCAGGTAAAACCAATCATATTTCATCAGCACAGCCATTAATATAATAACAACTGCTATATCCCAAAATGCTATTTCTCTCTGCCAACCACGAGAAATACCGTAAGCGGACTGGCTGCCCATGAAATTCGGAGCCAAAAGCTGCAATAGACTAGCACAGGACATAGCAGCAATAACGAAAACAAATACAACCTTCAGAAACTTATTCATCTGATTTTCCCTTCTTTTCATAGATATCCGCCATCCTCTCTTTAATCTGCTGGCGGTTTTTGGCAGACAATATAGGAACACCACTTAGTTCTAACCAATGAAACAGGTAGTCAATTTTGGAAGAAAAGGAATAGTCCACCCCCGTAAGAACTGGATCAAACCAAATATCAGCTAAGATAAGAAAAACGCTGGCAGTTTCATCGGGATAGGAGCAATCAAACTCTCCCTGCTGGTTGCCCTGCTGAATCATATCACTTACGTAAGGTACCAACACTTGAATTGTATTTCTGAGCGTAAATAACAAGCCAAAGGGAACTTTTTCAGCCCAGTTAATATGAGACATATCCTGCAAGGAATCCTTTTGAAGTAAAAAATCCACTAAATGGCTAAAACGCTGACTGACCGAAATATCCTTATCAGCGCATAGCTTAGATAAATACTGAGTCACTTCAGCAACTTCAGCTTTCATAATTTCTTGTAAAATAGCCTCTTTGCCGGCAAAGTGATGGTAGACAGCCCCTTTTGATAAATCTGCACTTTTAATAATGTCAGCCATGGTCGTTGTCTGGTAACCCTGCTTAGCAAATAGAGGGAGGGCCGTTTTTAGGATCAATTCTTTTGTTCGCAGGGATTTTTCTTCTTGTTTCAATAGACTCTATCCTCTCTATCAAAAAAACAGACCAACAGTCTGTTTTTGATTATAAGGATAAGAGCTCTGTTTGTCAAGAAAATGAGAAAGAAATAGATTTTTATCACAAATCGTTTTCCGCTCTTTGCTCTTTAATTTTAAGAAAAATATCCACTAAAGCATCCTTCACGGATTCAAAATAGCTTTCTTATCTACCTGTAATTAACATATGATAAAGGCATGGCCACCAAATAGAGCTATCCCCAAACCTCATCAATAATCTCTTTAACAAGAGCCAGCTTGTTCCACTGATCTTCTTCTGTGATGAGATTGCCTTCTTGGGTTGAGGCGAAGCCACACTGGGTTGCCAGCCAGAGTTGTTCCAACGGCAGAATCTCCTGAGCTTGACGAATGCGCTTGATAACAGCCTCTTTATCCTCTAGTTTTCCTTCTTTTGTGGTAATCAAGCCAAGGACAGCAACCTTGTTAGGGTCCTTAAATGCCGCCAAAGGTTCAAATCCACCAGACCGCTCATTATCATATTCAAGGAAATAAGCTGTCGCCCGTTCGCGACCAAAGAGTGTCTCAGCCACTGCTGTGTAAGGTCCTGTTGTCGCATAGGTTGACTGGTAATTTCCACGGCAGACATGAGTATTAATTTGGAGGTCTTCTGGAAGATTTTCCAAGGCCTTATTATTGATATAAAGCAAACCTTCACGAATAGTATCCTTATCAATCTTACCATCCGTTACGGTCTTATAAAACTCATCATCCATGATAATCCCCCAGGTACAATCATCCAGCTGAACCGTGCGTGCACCTTCTTCGTAAAAAGCAAGGATAGCATCGTGATAGGCTGCAGCCAAATCGTCAATCAAGTCTTGCTGATTAGGATAGACAGCTAAGGCCTTTTGGATATTAGTGCCGCGTTGCAGCTCAACCAAGCACTGGGATGGTGCGGGAATGCTGATTTTAGCCTCTACGCCGTGCTCATCAGCCAGTTTTTTCAAAAACTGATAGTGCTTGATGAAGGGATGGTATTCCTTGGTAAAACCAATTTTACCAGTAACGATAGCCGAATCATCGTTAGTTTCTACCTCTTGGAAGGCCAACCCTTCTCCATACTGGTAGCGCTCAATGCCATCAAAGCCCCAGAAAAAATCCACATGCCAGTTGGCACGACGAAATTCCCCATCGGTTACTTTTTCAAGACCGGCAGCAACCTGTTTATCGACCAAATCCGTAATCAGCCGGTCTTCAACTGCGGTCAAGTCTGCTTCCGAAATCTTACCAGCTTCAAAAGCTGCACGTGCTTCCTTCAATTCAGTTGGCCTTAGGAAAGACCCCACATGTTCAAAATATTTTTTAGTCATTAGTCTTACCCCTTTATCGAATATGCTTCTATTGTATCAGAGAGCGATATAACTGTAAAATATATATTTTATATATTATTAAATAGCTTAAAACTATACCTCTGTCCGAATAGCTTCCCTAGAATCGCTCTAGTAATGCTCAATCCGGTTCTAAAACAAGCAGATAGGTTTTCCCCTTTCTCTGAAGATAGCGGACGCGATAACGACCAGAAAGGTACTGTAAGCGCCCTAGATAGGTAATTCTACTTCGATTCAAGGCTCTAACAACACCGTAGGGATTGCGGTCTGTTACAAAACGGTAATCCATAAAGCTTAAGAAATGACGATAGACAATAATGCCTCTTATACCTCGACTCATTTCAGCTACTTCCTTTCCCTGTAGGATTAGTTCTTGTCCCTCCCGTCTCACTCGCCAACTCCAATACCAACGATGAAGATTTATGGGAAGTAAGCATAACCAAATTAGATTATAAAAACATAGAAAAAAGAATAAGGTAACAAAAATAGACGACACATTTTTCTCCTTTAGCAAAATAAAAATGAACTACCAGCCTGTGAGGCTAGTAGTCCCGATTTGTTACTCCTCTTTCAGTTTTTGTAACTCTTGAGCCAAGAGCTTGAGAGCCACCTGTGGATTGGCCTGACCTTTAGTAGCTTTCATAAGGAAGCCTGTAAAAGCTTTATCAGCATTGCGTTTACCGGATTTGAAATCAGCAACGGCTGCTTCATTATCGGCAAAGACTTGGTGGATAATCGGAATCAAGACGTCTGGATTAGAGATTTGCACCAGTCCGGCTTTTTCCACATAATCACGCGCACCACCGCCATTTTTCGCCAAATGAACAAAGACCTTTTTGGCAATTTTCGATGAAATGGTACTATCTTCGATCAAGCTCAGCATTTCCACCAGATTTTCTGGTGTCAGATTAATGTGCTCTATGGTCTTAGCTTCGCTATTGAGGAATTGGGCTACTTCACCTTGGAGCCAATTGGAAACCTGCTTGGCGTCGCCGCCTAGACCAACAGCTTTTTCAAAGAAATCTGATGTCGCCTTAGTCGCTGTCAATTGACTAGCATCATAATCCGTCAGACCCAATTCATTCACATAGCGGGCTCGGCGGTCTTTGGCAAATTCAGGCAGGCTGCCCCGCATGTCCTCAATCCAATCATCAGAAATCTCAAAGATTGGCAGATCGGGCTCTGGGAAGTAACGGTAATCGGCCGAACCCTCTTTAACCCGCATAAGAATCGTTTGTTTCCCTGCTTCATCATAACGACGCGTTTCTTGTTGAATCACACCACCGGAACGCAGGATTTTGGCCTGACGCTCAACCTCATATTCCAAGCCCTTGCGGACATTACTGAAGGAGTTGAGATTTTTTAGCTCTGTCTTGGTACCAAATTCTTCTTGACCGTAAGGACGCAGGGAAATATTGGCATCAACCCGCATGGAGCCTTCTTCCATCTTGACATCAGAAATACCGGTATACTGGATAATTTCCTTTAAAGCTGTCAAATAAGCATAAGCCTCTTCAGGAGAGCGCATATCAGCCTCAGAAACAATCTCAATCAAAGGGACACCCTGACGGTTGAGGTCAACGTAGGAATAACCATCATCAGCGTGAGTATTCTTACCAGCATCTTCTTCCAAGTGCGCCCGTTCAATACGAATTTTCTTTGTCGAACCATCATCCAGCTGCGCTTCCAGCCAGCCATTATAGCCGATTGGTTCATCAAATTGCGAAATTTGATAGGCTTTTGGATTATCAGGATAGAAATAATTCTTGCGGTCAAAGTGCATGGTCTGGTGGATATCCATGTTGAGCGCCAAAGCAGCTTTTATTCCCGCCTCAATAACACCCTTATTCATAACCGGCAAAACACCGGGGAAGGACCAATCGATGATATTAGTATTGGCATTGGGATTCTCACCAAAATGAGCCGATGATGGTGAGAAAATTTTTGAATTGGTATTTAATTCCACATGGACTTCCAGCCCAATAATGGTTTCAAAGTTCATTAGTTCTCACCTCCAAAAATTGCTGGCTGCTGCTTATGGTAGTCAGTCACTGCTTCAAAAGCAGAGGCTGCTTGATAGATAGTTTCCTCACCATATTTAGGACCAATTAATTGCAATCCAACTGGCAAACCTTCCACAAAGCCTGACGGAATCGAAATTCCTGGCAGCCCAGCTAGATTGACTGGAATGGTCAAAAGGTCAGCCAGATACATGGCAACAGGGTCGTGATTGAGCGTATCCAAACCGAAAGCTACCTGCGGTGCTGTAGGACCAAGGATAAGGTCATAATTGGCAAAGACCTTCTCAAAATCTTGGATAATCAGACTGCGTACCTGACCTGCCTTTTTAAAGTAGGCATCATAATAACCAGACGACAGACTGAAGGTCCCCAGCATGATACGGCGTTTAACTTCATCACCAAAGCCTTGGCTGCGAGTCTTGACATAGATATCCTCTAGAGATTCGGCACCTTCTGCTCGGAAGCCGTAGCGAATCCCATCGAAGCGTTGCAGGTTGGAGGACGCTTCTGAAGAAGCAATGATGTAATAAACCGCCACACCATACTTGGAATGGGGCAGACTAACCTCTTCAACAACGGCTCCCAGTTTTTCAAACTGCTTAGCTGCTGCTAGAATATTTTCTCTAATTTGTGGATCAATACCTTCGCCCAAGTATTCCTTAGGCAGGGCAATTTTCATCCCCTTGATGTCTTGCCCAATCTTACTGGTATAATCAGCAATCCGAACAGGAGCAGAGGTGGAATCTTTCTTGTCCTCGCTGGCAATAGCATTTAACAGTTGGGCATTTTCCTTGACTGTTGGCGCAAAGGGACCAATCTGATCCAGCGAGCTGCCAAAGGCAATCAGGCCAAAACGGGACACCGTACCGTAAGTTGGCTTAAGACCGACAACACCATTGAAGGCTGCTGGTTGACGGATGGAACCACCCGTATCAGATCCCAGTGACAGACGAACCTGACCAGAAGCTACTGCTGTCGCTGAACCACCAGATGAACCACCAGGGACCTTGCTTTGATCCCAAGCATTTTTAGTTTTCTTGAAGTAGGAAGTTTCGGTTGAGCCACCCATAGCAAACTCGTCCATATTGGTCTTACCAACAATGATCATACCTTTTCCATAGGCATTTTGAACAGCTGTCGCATCAAAGATGGGTTCATAATTGTAGAGCATTTTCGATGCAGCAGTTGTTAAAATACCCTTAGTCGAGATATTATCCTTAACCGCTAAAGGAATTCCTGAAAGGACATTATCCGCATCAATTCCTTCTTCATCTATAGTCTGAGCTTGCTCTAGAGCTGCCTCTTCTGCTACCGTGATAAAAGAGCCAACAGCCGCCTCACGCGCCTTGATATCCTCGAGTGTCGCCTCAGTCAGTTCAGTCGCAGAAATTTCTTTTTTGACCAGAAGGTCGTGTAATTCTTCAATTGTTTTATGATTAAAAGACATCAGGCATCTCCTCCGTCATCTAAGATCGCCGGTACCTTGATATAGTAATCTTTCGACTCCGGTACATTTTTAAAGAGCTGATCGCGATCAGTTCCTTCTTCAGCCACATCAGGGCGAATAACTGTCTTGCGGTCAGCCATGGTTGTTGTAATAGGCACACCAGTCGTATCAACTTCATTCAACAGCTCAACCATGTCGACAATTTTGGTCAAGGTAGTCGCAAATTCAGCCGTTTCTTCATCTGAGAAGGACAACTTTGACAAGGCCGCTACATGGCGAACTTCTTCTTCAGAAATTTTCATCCATTTTTCTCCTATAAGCATTACATAGTCTTCAAAATTATATCACACTTTTAAAGATAAAAACATTCTTTCAAAATTGTAAGGGCAGGGCTTCATTATTTTGGTACACTGATATTAAGGAGGAAGATGCCATGAAAACACTAAAAGGATGGAATACTAATCAGCTTAAATACATCGCCCTGACTTTTATGGTAATGGATTCTGCATTTTTTGCCTTCCCTGGCTTGCCAAGCTGGCTGCATCTCATGACACGATTTGTTGCTCCTGTCTTTGCTTATTTAACACTGGAAGGTTTCTTTCATACCAGAAATCGGCAAAAACATTTGCTTCGATTGTGGGTGGCTGCCATTCTCATGCAGCTGGGTGACTTCCTATCTTTGCTGCTCCTAGGATCTAAGCACCAGATCGTAGATAACCCGTGGTGCTAGTTTATTTTTTAGTTCACAAAAAAGTCCATTTGGATTATGCTGTTAGTGATCAAACGAACAGGAGTTATCCAAATGAACCACTTACATTATACCGCTAAACATCATCACT
>NZ_JBZFUM010000021.1:0-42799 GCF_058314535.1 Streptococcus sp. ELY_125
ACCATTTTATCAGCTATAGCTGATAGGAGAAACAAGATTCCTAGAAAATCTCTAAATTATCAAACACCTTATCATGTTTTTCTGAGTCAGGTGAAACTGTCCAACTTAATTTGACAATTTAAGAAATAAAATGAGATAATTGCGAGTCTATCTATTTGATGGGGAAATGTCAAATTTTGGCGAGACAGATAGGTCAGTTGACTATGGAAAATTCAGTATGATTGAGAAGGGGTCGGAATACGAATGATAAAACTTGCGTGAATGTCTGGCAGCCCATGCGTCTAATAATGGACGTCGAGCCAGATTATTGATAAACTGAAACGTGATAGTTTTACAGCTACAATAAAATTCGTCAAGGCTTCCTTGCAGATCAATAGTCAGTTCTGTCTTATTGGAAGATGGTCAGCAGAGAGTGTAATCGTAAAATAAGAGACTAAGATGGAAATAAAAAAGAAAATAAGACGTTCAAATATAGAGTTATTACGCATTGTAGCTCTGTTTATGATTATTATGTATCATATCGTCAGACACTGTATCAGGGTTCAGCTGGTATCCCCTGAAGACTTGGGGAGAGAGGCAGTAGAAATCTTTAATCAGCCTGTCTTCTATCCCCGCCTGTTAATTTTAAATGTTATTATGACCTTTGGCAGTATTGGCAATGCCTTATTTATCCTAGTTTCTGGATATTTTATGGCCAATAGGGATCCTGATACTATTCAGATTGGAAAGATTTCCAAGAAGCTGCTCTATCAACTTTTATTTGCGGCTACCTTATTGACCTGCCTTTCTCCTTGGCTGCATTATCTACGTCCAGATATATTCTCAGGCCTGCAGCGATTTATGCGGATCAATGAGCGATTTTGGTTTGTCGGTTATTATTTTGTTGTGATTCTTTTTGGGAAACTGTTCTTAAATAAGTTTCTCAAACAATTGGATTACAGACAGTATGCCAGTTTTCTTCTTGTCTTTTTAGCTTTGATAACTTTTTCTTGGACCAATCATATTATGAGGTCTTTTGCGACGGGGTTAGAGGTTTTCTTGACGGGGGTCTTTCTCTATTCCTTTGCAGGATTTGTTAGGAGGTTTGATGTCCTTGCTAAGGTGCGGACCTATGTTTTATTCCTCCTTCCTATATTAGTTTATGCTCTGGTCTTGATTTCTGGTTACAATACGGTTGTAACTAAGATTCAAACCTACATAAGGAGTGAATCTCCAGAAGTCTTTCTCCAGCGTATTCCCAACTTTAATAATAGTAGTTTAGTCGTTATTGTCGTTGCTATCTGTATTTTTGAGCTTTTCCGACGACTGTCGCTACCAGACAGCAGATTAATAGCCTTTTTGGGACAGTCGACCTTTATGGTCTACCTTGTCCATGACAACCGTTTCTATTATGAACTTTGGAATCTCAGAGACTGGGTAACGACTTTGGCAGCCAGTCCAACAATCTTTATTATCCAGTTGATAAAATGGACTATCTATACCTTTGCGACCGGTGTGCTTGCTTATATCTTATATGCACTGCTGCACCTTATCTTGAGACGAAACAAATGGCTGTTGCTGAGATCTGAAAAGAAAATAACATAAATAAGCTATATTTTGCTATAGGCTATATTAGGGCCTGTGGCAATTTTTAGCCCTTAACACGAGAGTAGATAGCTTTTATCAGTTGTCAGTATAGTCTAAGTAGCGATGCTTTGTAGGATCATTTAATTGAACTCATTGGGTAGCTTCTATGTTTGTTATGGTGCTCCAAGTGTTTGCTAGGGGTTTTTGTTTATGTTTTTAACTCCTCCTGTGATTCTAGCTTATTTTTAAGTCTAGCCCTACAGCCCTTCTTTCTAGCGTCCTATCTGCTGAAATGTTATAATACGGACTGGTTGATCATTTGTTGGGCTGATTTGATTAGTCTGGCTTAGATAGTGGAGAGTAGTATGATAGAAACATTTATTTCACTAACTATTATGACCTTTATATCAGCGGTGACACCGCTTGTGGCTCGTCTGATTCCTAGACAGATTGTGCCAGAGCCTGTACTCTTAATCGCTGCTGGAGCTTTTTTGGGGCCGTATGCTTTTGGTCTGATTAATTCAGATAGCGAAGCTTTAAAACTCTTATCTGATTTAGGCTGTGCCTTTCTCTTTTTACTGGCGGGGTATGAAATCGATCCCAAGGTTATCATCGGTAAAGAAGGAAAGAAAGGGTTTTCCACTTGGGTGGTAACCTTTGCGATTGGTTTAGCAGTAGCCATTATCATGCCTGATATCGCATCGGGAAAGCAGGGATTGATTGCGACAGCTTTGCTTTTTACAACTACAGCGCTTGGGACACTCATGCCCATTCTGGAAGAGAGGGGGTTGACTGGTACTTATATTGGTAATATTATCATTGCTTATGGAACCTGGGGTGAGCTAGCGACGGTGATCGCAATGGCTATTTTGCTCTCGGCGCGCAGTACCTGGCAGACAGCAGCTATTTTAGGTGGCATGCTGCTGTTATGCATTTGGCTAGCTGCCCTAGGAAACCGCGCAGTTCAAGGTGGCGGTGCTCTTTATGAATTTTTGAAATCTAAGGCAGACACTAATTCACAGATGACTGTACGCATTACCATTCTCTTAATGATTGTACTTGTCGCCTTCTCAGCTATTTTTGATCTTGACATCGTTTTAGGAGCTTTTGCTGGGGGATTTGTCTTACGTTTCGTGCTTCCTGAGGACAGTCATTTGCTGGAAAAGAAACTCAATGGCATTGCCCATGGCTTTTTGATTCCTCTGTTTTTTGTCATGTCCGGCTGTACAATTGACTTAATGGCGGTTTCTGAACGTCCTGGACTCCTCCTTGCCTTTATTTTGGCCTTGATTTTAATCCGAGCTCTACCGATTATTTTTTCTCTGTCTTTGGAGAAGGACCCAGACCGAAAATTATCCTTGCATAATCGATTTTCAGTTGCCTTTTACTGCACAACAGCCCTGCCTTTGATTGTAGGGATCACTGGAATTGCTGTTAAGGACGATTTTATGTCCAGCGAGATTGCCTCTGTTTTAATTGCTGCCGGAGCTATTACTGTTTTTCTAATGCCGTATTTAGGAGCTCTCGCTTATAGGGTTGTGGATGCAGAGCCAATCAGTGCAGTGAGAGAGATCTTTCACTCGCCAAGAGAAGTCAGTGCTATTTTGCACAGACATTTTGAGCAGGAAAGAGAGTGGACTCGGCGGTATCAGGATTATGCTGCTAAGCGGATCGCTTGGGGTCTCGATTCTATTCAAAATCCTGATGAACGTAAGGAGATGAGAGACATCCTCATGAAAAATCGTGAGGAATTTCAGACTTTTCGTCGAAAGCAGCTGGCGCATCAAAAAGATTTATATGCTAAGCAGGCAGAATCTGTCAAAGAGGTCTATAAAAAGTACCATGATGGTGATGTGCCTAATGATCATTTTTTACGGCTGCTAGAAAACAAGCATTATAAACAGGATGATTAAAAGTCAGCTCTAGTCTGGTTGATAAACGGGCGGTGATTTTTAAAGATGGCTAGGGGAATCTGGCTAGCTGTAAGTCTAAATCTAAGTAACAAAGAGAGCTATGGGCTTGTTTTTGACAGCCTGCAGCTCTTTTTTGTGAAAGTTCCTGCAAACCGACTCTATTTTAGTACCCCTTATCGCTTTATACTTACTTCCAAAGAAAACCGCATTAAATTAGGTGGCAAGTTGCAGACGGCCTGAGGTTGAATAAAAAGCAATTAAGTTTTTGAATAAATTCTTGATAAGGGCCGGCTGACTTTACTATCGGCGAAGACCTACACAACAAAGGCAAGGATATTTTAAAATATGAGCAAGTCTATGTCGTGCCTAGCCCTGAATGCTGATTTGATGGAGGTCAACTATTATACTTAGTAGGTTATGTTGAAAATGCCAGATATTGAAAGTCAGAAAACATTATTTTTATGTAAAAAACGTTCATACTACTGTTTTAAGAGGATTTAGAACAGACTTGACTTGGAGTTAACTCTAAGGGGTATACTAAAATTAGTCTATAAAGAAAGGGTTTGTAATCATGTTAGAAAGAATTCAGTCACCCGCTGATTTAAAAGATTTAACAACTGATGAATTGCAAGCGGTCGTCGATGATGCTCGCAGGGTTCTTTTGGAAAAGCTCAGTCAACACGGCGGTCATAACGGTCCCAATCTGGGGATGGTTGAAATGACAGTAGCGATGCACTATGTTTTTAATTCGCCGATCGATAAGTTTATTTTTGACGTTTCCCACCAGACCTATGTTCATAAAATGCTGACAGGGCGCAGCCAAGCTTTTATGGATCCAGATCATTACGATGACGTTTCGGGCTATACAAATCCTAGGGAGAGTGATCATGATTTATTTACGGTTGGTCATACATCGACCTCCTTGGCTTTAGCCTCAGGTGTGGCACGGGCGCGTGACCTGAAAGATGAGACTTACAATATAGTAGCTGTTATCGGAGATGGCTCATTGTCTGGCGGTCTTGCTTACGAGGGCCTTAACCAGATTGCAACATCAGGTACCAATACCATTGTGATTGTCAATGATAACGATCAATCGATTGCTCCTAATCCCAAGGGTGGTATTTATACGGCCTTGCGCAGTTTGCGTAAAACCAAAGGCCAAGCAGCAGATAATATTTTCCGTGCACTTGGGTTTGACTATCATTATCTTGATGAAGGAAATGATGTCCAAGCCTTAATTGCTCTTTTTCAAACAGTCAAGGACGCCGATCACCCTGTTCTTCTACATGTTCATACGATGAAAGGAAAGGGATTTAAACCGGCTGAAGTCAATCGTTCGAGTTTCCATGCCGGCGGGCCATTTAGTCTAGAGACAGGGAAGTATCTGAAGCAGGTCAGTGATAAGCCTACCTACAATAGTGTCACAACAGATTTTGTTGCTGATAAGATTGCTAAGGATCCTAGCGTCATTGTGCTCAATGCCGGAACGCCTGGTATTATTCTGTCTATGGAGCAGCGTCAGAGTGCGGGACGTCAATTTGTTGATGTGGGCATTGCTGAGGAGCAGGCAGCAACAATGGCAACGGGCCTGACTAAGAATGGCGCTAAACCTGTCTGGGCTGTAACTTCGACCTTTTTCCAACGTACTTATGATCAGCTTTCCCACGATATGGCACTGAACAATCAGCCGGCTACAATCTTGGTGTACGGAGCTTCTTCTCAAGCTATGAATGATGAGAGCCATCTTGGTTTCTTTGATATTCCTTTCTTGTCTCACATTCCTAACATGGTTTATTTGGCTCCAACCAATAAAGAAGAATACCTAGCAATGCTGGAGTGGGCAATTGAGCAGCAAAAACACCCGGTTGCCATCCGTGTACCAGTTGGTGATTTGAAAGAGACTGGAGTGCCTGATGGAACCGATTATTCCATTTTGAATAAAAATCTAGTTACTCAAAAGGGAGAGGATGTTGCCTTATTTGGTCTTGGTAATTTCTATCATATAGCTTCTGATCTAGCGGCAGTATTGCAGGAAAAACATGGCATTAGAGCAACTCTTGTTAATCCAAGATTTGTAACGGGACTGGACAAAGCGCTCTTGGACTCCCTATCAGCAGATCATCAAGTAGTTGTCACCTTAGAAGACGGCCTGCTTGAAGGTGGCTATGGTCAGACCATCGCTAGTTATCTGGGAAATACCGATCTCAAAGTACAAAACTATGGTATTGATAAGCATTTCCATGATCGCTATGACCGTCAGGCCTTGCTGGCGCAAAATGGTATCACCCTTGATAACATCGTTGATAATATCTTGGCAGTTCTGAATTGATAAAGGCGACTGTGCTAATGCTTGATTGTTTTGAGGGATTGTACTATGATGTGGTTAGCTGTAGTCTAAGTTTATGGCGCTGATATCAGCTCTGCTAAACTAGTTCTTTAGCTGTTATTGAGTTTTGCTATAAAAATTTTTATATCCGGTAAGGAGGAGACATTATGAAAACACTGAATATTGTTAAAGGGCCACAAGAAGTTCCCGCTATTATTCAGGGATGTATGCGGATGCCTGAATTAAGCAAGGAAGAGGCTGCTGAGGTTATCCGTGCCGCTTATGATGCTGGCATCACCTTCTTTGATCATGCTACCTGTTATGGAGAAGATGGTGAAGCAGAGCGCCGATTTGGCCAAGCGTTTGCCCTGACGGGACTCAAGCGTGAAGATATCTTCCTGCAGTCTAAATGCGGTCTACGCTTTGAACGCAATGAATTTGATTGGACAAAGGAAAATATCTTAACCAGCGTCGATGAAAGTTTGGAGCGTCTGCAGACGGATTACTTAGACTCCCTTTTGCTTCACAGGCCAGATGTTCTCTTTGATCCAGAAGAAGTGGCTGAAGCTTTTGACGAATTAGAGCGCACAGGAAAGGTTCGTTATTTTGGTGTCAGCAACCTGATGCCTCTGCAAATTGAGCTACTTAAAAAGTATGTTAAGCAGCCTCTTGTCTTTAACCAACTGCAGCTTTCTTTGGAGCAATCGCAGCTCATTGATCAGCCGCTTTACATGAACAATAAGGAAACCGAAATGTCTGTCAACCGTGATGGTGATGCTCTTGATTACTGTCGTCTGCATGACATTACCATTCAAGCTTGGTCACCGCTTCAATATGGTTTCTTTGAAGGAACTTTTGTTAATAATCCTAAGTTCCCAGAACTAAATGAAGTTTTGGAAAAATTTGCTCAGCGTGAAGGCGTTACAAAAGCAGCCATCGCTTTGGCTTGGATTTTGCGTCACCCTGCTAAGATGCAGGTCATCATTGGCAGTATGAATCCGCAGCATATTGAAGAGGCCGCTCAGGCAAGTAAGGTAACTTTGTCCCATCATGATTGGTATGAACTCTACTTAGCTTCTGGGAAATATTTACCATAAAAAAAACTAATGAAGGCTCTGTTCGGATGAATAGGGCTTTCGTTAGTTTTTTGCTGGAATGAAAATTAGCTGTGCTTGAGGAGGTTGAAATAAATGATAGAACTCAGTATAATAGTTTCGTGATGAAGTCCTCGATTTAAGAAAAACTCCAGATAGAAAGGAAGGGCTTTTGCCCTAAAGTAGTGATAACCTATGGCAGTTTTAGTTCTTGGAGGAGCCGGTTATATTGGCTCTCACATGGTGGATTACCTAGTCCAAAAAGGGCAGGAAGAGGTTGTAGTGGTGGACAGCCTAGTGACAGGTCACCGGGCTGCTGTCCATCCATCTGCCAAGTTTTATCAAGGAGATCTAGCAGATCAAAATTTCATGCGGCAGGTCTTCAGGGAGCATCCTGACCTTAATGCGGTTATTCATTTTGCGGCTTTTTCTCTGGTGGCCGAGTCCATGGAGAATCCCCTTAAGTATTTCGATAACAATACAGCCGGAATGATTAAACTTTTAGAAGTCATGCATGAGTTTGAGATCAAGCATATCGTTTTCTCGTCAACCGCAGCGACTTATGGCATTCCAGAAGAAATTCCTATCAAGGAAACAACGCCACAAAGACCTATCAATCCTTATGGCGAAAGCAAATTGATGATGGAGACCATTATGAAATGGTCCGATCAGGCTTATGGTATTAAGTTCGTGCCTTTGCGTTATTTTAACGTAGCTGGGGCTAAGCCAGATGGTTCTATCGGTGAAGACCATGGACCTGAAACCCACTTGCTGCCAATCATTCTTCAAGTAGCTCAAGGGGTGCGAGAAAAAATCATGATTTTCGGGGATGATTACGATACTCCAGATGGCACTAATGTTCGTGACTACGTTCATCCCTTTGACTTGGCCTCAGCTCATTTACTCGCCCTAGGTTATTTGCGTCGAGGCAATCCCTCTACCGCCTTCAATCTAGGTTCGGCGACAGGCTTTTCTAACCTGCAGATTTTAGAAGCTGCTCGCAAGGTCACAGGCAAGGACATTCCTGCCGAAAAGGCTGACCGCCGGTCTGGAGATCCTGATACCCTTATAGCGGATTCCACCAAGGCCAGAGAGGTTCTCGGCTGGGCACCTGAATTTGATAATATCGAAAAAATTATCCAAACTGCTTGGGCCTGGCACTCCAGCCACCCAAAAGGCTATGATGATAGAGATGAATAAGACGGTAAAAATTTCAGCCATGTTGCTATACATTTTAGTAGCTAGGAGATAGCTAATAAAAATCAGTAGCATAGCTAGATGAAACAGAGTTTATGTGTGTTAAAGCGCTGACTTGCATTTTTAAACATGAAAAGGCCACTAGGTTCAACCCTAATGGCCTTTTTGCTTGTGGTTTTAAATGGATTTTTGGCTTTCCCAAAGGAAGCCCAAGCTGCTGGAGCTGGCTTTGTTTGCTCAACTAAGCTACTCTTCATTGGCTTTTAAAACATGAGTTATTTTCTCATATTCGGTCTTTATATTGTCGCTTAGTTTTCCATCAGTGATGACATAATCAAAATTACTGGTCTTATAAAAAACAAAGAAATCGTAAGAATTAAATTTCTGGTGGTCAACCAGCAGAAACTTTTCTATGGCTTTATTGAGAGCCAGCTCTTGGATGGTACCTTCTGATTCGCTGTAGGTTGCTACAGCATCTCTGTAGATGGCGTTGGCACTGATAAAAGCTTTGGAGAAGGTCAGTGAGGTAACATTGGTGCTGGCAAGGGAGCCTACAAAGGCTCCTGTAACCGGTCGATATTCGCCACCAATCAGTAAAAGATCAATATTGGAACTATCTTTTAAGATATCAAAAATGGGCAGACTATTAGTAATAATACGCAAATTGCGATCTACTAGTTCTTGTGCTAGAAACTCCAGCGTCGTTCCAGGTCCGATAAAGATTGTTTCCCCATCTTGGATTCGCTTGGCAGTGAATGTGGCAATCTGTTTTTTTTCTGTCACTTGTACAGATTGCTTTTCTAGGTTTGTTTTTTCCTGTCGATTTAGATTATTGATACTTTGGGCACCGCCGTGGATTCTGATAAGGCGGTGCTCTTTTTCGAGTTCAGCCAGGTCGCGGCGGACAGTCATATCAGAAACTCCTAAAGCTTCCATAATATCGTTAACTGTGATGATAGTTTGTTGGGACAACTGTCCCAGTATCCAGTTTAAACGCTCTTTTTTTATCATTCATATAACTCCTGTTCATTTCTTTTGAAGCTATTATAGCATAACGAAATCTAAATATCACATTTATAAACAAAAAAGAACAAAATTATTTCAAAAAGATCTGCAAAAATATCTCGTTAAAATAGCTATAAAACCAATAAAGTAAGGGATTACAGAGTTGTTTTTAAAACGAACAAAAATGATCAGTTTTTTCTTGACAAAATGTTTGCAATAGTTTATTATTACCATGTAACAAACAAAAACAAACAAAGGAGAACGAAGATGGCTATTGTACTTGGTGCCGATAAGGCAGGAGAAAGACTAAAAGAGCTTATCAAGGTTTATCTGCAAGAAAAAAATCTTGATGTCCTTGATGTTAATGATGGAGCTCAAGAGGATTTTATTGACGTAACCTTAGCAGTTGCTAGCAAGGTTAATGAAACAGATGACAATTTAGGTATAGTAATTGATGCTTACGGAGCTGGTCCCTTCATGGTAGCAACCAAAGTTAAAGGGATGATTGCAGCAGAAGTATCGGATGAGCGCTCGGCTTATATGACACGTGCTCACAATAATGCCCGCATAATTACTATGGGAGCTGAAATTGTCGGTGATGAGTTAGCTAAGAATATTGTTAAAGGTTTTGTCGAAGGCCACTACGATGGCGGCCGCCACCAAATTCGTGTGGATATGCTTAATAAGATGTGCTAAGAGAAGTAACTTGAACTGGAGGATCTAAAAATGAAAATTGCTATCGGTTGTGATCATATCGTCACAGATGAAAAAATGGCTGTCTCAGAATTTTTAAAATCAAAAGGGTATGAGGTACTTGATTTTGGAACCTATGACCATGTTCGAACCCACTATCCTATCTTTGGGAAAAAGGTCGGCGAAGCTGTTGTCAGCGGTCAAGCTGATCTTGGCGTTTGTATCTGTGGTACTGGTGTTGGTATTTCTAACGCAGCTAATAAAGTACCAGGGGTACGTTCTGCATTGGTTCGTGATATGACCTCTGCCCTTTATGCTAAAGAAGAACTTAACGCTAATATTATCAGTTTCGGTGGAAAAATTACCGGTGGTCTTCTAATGAATGATATTATTGAGGCTTTTATCAAGGCTGACTACAAAGAAACCGACGAAAATAAAAAATTGATTGCAAAAATTTCTCATCTGGAAAGCTCAAATGCTAATCAGGCTGATCCAAATTTTTTTAAAGAATTTTTGGACAAGTGGGATCGCGGAGAGTACCACGACTAATGCTTATACTCTTTAAAAATCAGAATAATGTACTGTTGACTTCACTGTAATCGGGCATTGTCCACAGACTATCACTCAGTTGGATTTTGATTTTCCTTTGGGTATTAATAAAGAATTATAGACCGTAAGCTTAATCTAGAATATAAGAGGAGTAAAAATGGTATTGACAGAACAAAAACGTAAGTATATGGAGAAATTAAGCGATGATAAGGGAATCATCTCAGCTTTAGCCTTTGACCAACGCGGTGCCTTGAAACGTTTGATGGCTGAGCATCAGGATGAGGAACCTACTGTTGCGCAAATGGAAGAGTTAAAAGTCTTGGTTGCGGAAGAATTGACTCCTTATGCGTCATCAATGCTCTTGGATCCAGAGTACGGCCTGCCTGCAACGAAGGCTCTTGCGGAAAATGCAGGTCTCTTGCTGGCTTATGAAAAAACAGGTTACGATACCTCAAGTACCAAACGTTTGCCAGACTGCTTGGATGTCTGGTCCGCTAAGCGTATCAAAGAACAAGGGGCAGATGCTGTTAAGTTCTTGCTTTATTATGATGTAGACAGTTCTGATGAGCTTAATCAGCAAAAACAAGCCTATATTGAACGCGTTGGTTCTGAATGTGTGGCAGAAGATATCCCATTTTTCTTAGAGATTCTAGCCTACGATGAAAAGATTGCCGATGCAAAGAGTCCTGAGTATGCTAAAGTTAAACCTCATAAGGTTATTGAAGCAATGAAGGTTTTCTCTAATCCACGCTTTAACATTGATGTGCTTAAGGTTGAAGTTCCTGTTAATATGAATTATGTTGAAGGTTTTGGTGATGGAGAAGTTATCTATAGCAAAGCAGAGGCGGCAGCTTTCTTTAAACAGCAGGACCAAGCAACTAACCTTCCCTATATTTACCTGAGCGCTGGTGTATCTGCTAAATTGTTCCAAGATACGCTTGTTTTTGCTCATGAATCGGGAGCAAACTTTAACGGTGTTCTTTGCGGCCGCGCTACTTGGGCAGGCAGTGTCAAAGATTACATCGAAAAGGGAGAAGAGGCTGCTCGTGAATGGCTGCGGACAACAGGGTTCCACAATATTGATGAACTCAATAAAGTGCTGCAAGAGACAGCAACATCATGGAAAACAAAAGTTTAATGTTTTTAAAAAGGAGGAATCACCATGAACAGAGAAGAAGCAACTCTACTGGGGTTTGAAATTGTGGCCTACGCTGGGGATGCGCGTTCAAAATTACTTGAAGCTCTAAATGCAGCCCAGCTGGGAGACTATTCTAGGGCTGATGAACTAGTATCAGCGGCAGAAAGCTGTATTGCCGATGCGCATAATGCTCAGACAAGCCTTTTGACCAAAGAAGCGCAAGGCGATGCAATTGAACTGAGTGTTACCTTAATGCACGGTCAAGATCATTTGATGACAACCATACTGCTGAAAGATTTGATGAAGCACCTAATTGAATTATATAAGAGAGGGAACTAAAATATGAACACATTGATTGCTCAGATTGAAAAAGGAAAACCTTTCTTTGAAAAGATTTCCCGGAATATCTATCTGCGTGCTATTCGTGACGGCTTTATTGCTGGTATGCCTGTTATCTTATTTTCCAGTATCTTTATCCTGATTGCCTACGTTCCAAATTCTTGGGGCTTTCATTGGAGTAAAGAGATTGAAAATCTTTTGATGACGCCCTATAACTATTCTATGGGTATTCTTGGTTTCTTTGTTGCAGGAACAACAGCCAAGGCTTTGACAGATTCTATGAATCGTCAGCTAGAAGATACCAATCAGATGAACTTCATCTCAACGATGCTGGCATCTATGGTTGGATTTCTTATCATGGCAGCAGAACCAGCAAAAGAAGGTGGCTTCCTAAGTGCTTTTATGGGAACAAAGGGGTTGCTGACAGCTTTTATCGCAGCCTTTATCACGGTTAACATTTACAAGGTCTGTGTCAAAAATAATGTGACCATTCATATGCCTGAGGAGGTACCGCCTAATATTTCCCAAGTCTTTAAAGATTTGATTCCATTCACCTTGTCAGTTGTTGTTCTTTATGCTCTTCAGCTGCTTGTTCAGCAGTTCCTGGGTGTTAATGTTGCCGAATCAATCGGAACTCTCTTGGCGCCTTTGTTCTCAGCTGCGGATGGTTATGTCGGAATTACCTTTATCTTTGGAGCTTTTGCCTTCTTCTGGTTTGTTGGTATTCATGGTCCTTCTATTGTTGAACCAGCTATTGCAGCCATCACTTATGCTAATGCAGAAGTCAACCTCAATCTCTTGCGCGCTGGTGAGCATGCGGATAAGATCCTGACTTCAGGCACACAGATGTTTATCGTTACCATGGGTGGTACAGGTGCAACACTTGTTGTTCCTTTCATGTTCATGTGGTTGACTAAGTCAAAACGTAACAAGGCTATCGGACAGGCTTCTGTCGTACCTACTTTCTTTGGGGTTAATGAACCGATCTTGTTTGGTGCGCCTCTTGTCCTCAACCCAGTCTTCTTTATTCCATTCATTTTAACACCGATTGTCAATGTTTGGCTCTTTAAATTCTTTGTGGATACTTTGGGAATGAACAGTTTCACTTCCAATCTGCCTTGGGTAACACCAGCGCCTCTTGGTTTGGTTTTGGGAACGAATTTCCAAATTCTATCCTTTATCCTTGCCGCCCTCCTGATTGTGGTTGATGTTGCCATCTACTATCCATTTGTTAAGGTCTATGATGAACAAATCTTGGCAGAAGAAGCCTCAGGTCAGTCAACTTCTGCTGCCCTCAAAGAAAAAGTTGCCGCTAACTTTGACACTAAAAAAGCAGATGCTATTCTTGAAAATGCCGGTGCTACTGAAGAAGCGGCAGATAGTACAATCACCGAACAAACAAATGTCTTAGTTTTATGTGCTGGTGGTGGGACCAGCGGTCTCTTAGCTAATGCTCTCAATAAGGCAGCAGCAGAATATGGAGCACCTGTTAAAGCAGCTGCCGGTAGCTACGGTGCTCACCGTGAAATCCTGCCGCAGTATCAGTTAGTTATTCTGGCACCGCAAGTGGCTTCTAACTACGATGATATGAAGGCTGAAACAGACAAACTTGGTATTAAATTAGCTAAGACTGAGGGAGCTCAATACATCAAGCTGACACGTGATGGTCAGGGAGCTCTGGCCTTTGTTGAAGAGCAATTTAAAGATTGAGAGGTCATAAAATGACTAAAACATTACCGAAAGACTTTATCTTTGGTGGTGCAACTGCTGCTTATCAAGCAGAAGGGGTCACCAAAGGAGAAGGTAAGGGTCCTGTTGCTTGGGACAAATATCTGGAAGATAATTATTGGTACACAGCAGAACCTGCCAGCGATTTTTACCACAAGTATCCTGTTGACTTGAAATTGGCCGAAGAATTTGGCGTCAACGGTATCCGCATTTCCATTGCTTGGTCGCGGATTTTTCCGACAGGCTTTGGAGACGTTAATCCTAAGGGAATTGAGTTCTATCACAAGCTCTTTGCTGAATGTCACAAGCGTCATGTTGAACCCTTTGTGACTCTGCACCATTTTGATACCCCAGCAGCTCTCCATGCTAATGGAGATTTCCTCAACCGGGAAAACATGGATCACTTTGTTGATTATGCAAAATTCTGTTTTAAAGAGTTTCCAGAAGTTAATTACTGGACAACCTTCAATGAAATCGGACCGATTGGCGATGGCCAGTATCTGGTAGGAAAATTTCCGCCGGGTATCAAGTATGATTTAGCCAAGGTTTTCCAGTCCCATCATAATATGATGGTTTCCCATGCCCGTGCAGTGAAAGCTTTTAAAGAAGGTGGCTACTCTGGTGAAATCGGCGTGGTTCATGCTCTTCCAACCAAGTACCCTTACGATCCGTCTAACCCAGCTGATGTGCGTGCCGCGGAGCTAGAAGATATCATCCACAATAAATTTATCCTTGATGCCACTTATCTAGGGGAATATTCGGATAAAACCATGGAAGGAGTCAACCATATCTTAGCTGTCAATGGTGGTGAACTGGATCTTCGCGATGACGATTTTGCAGCTCTTAAGGCTGCCAAGGACCTGAATGACTTCTTAGGCATCAACTACTATATGAGCGATTGGATGCAGGCTTTTGATGGTGAAACGGAAATTATTCACAATGGTAAGGGCGAAAAAGGCAGCTCTAAATACCAAATTAAAGGTGTCGGCCGCAGAGAAGCACCAACCCATATTCCAAAAACAGATTGGGACTGGATTATTTACCCGCAGGGCCTGTATGACCAGATCATGCGCGTGAAAAAAGATTATCCTAATTATAAGAAGATCTATATCACCGAAAATGGTCTTGGTTACAAAGATGAATTTATCGATCATACTGTTTATGATGACGCTCGCATTGACTATGTCAAAAAGCACTTAGAGGTTCTTGCAGATGCCATTGCTGATGGTGCCAATGTTAAAGGCTACTTCATCTGGTCCTTGATGGATGTTTTCTCATGGTCCAATGGCTATGAGAAACGCTACGGTCTTTTCTATGTTGATTTTGATACGCAGGAGCGCTACCCTAAAAAGAGTGCGCACTGGTATAAAAAGTTAGCTAAAACCCAACAAATTGATTAATCAGTAGATCTTATTGGTTTTCTGTCTTGTAACTTTCAAATATTCTCCATTATTAATTGAAATCTCCACCTAATAATATAACTAAACCCTTTTCTCAATTTCAGAAAAGACCGTAGCCAGACAAGAGTCACAGTGTTTAATTGGGGCTCTTGTCTTGTTTTGATTGAAAATATAAGCTAAGTGAGGACAATAATGACGATTACATTAAAAAATGACGAATTGGCCGTTCAATTATCAGAGTTTGGCGCTGCTCTGACATCAATCAAGGACAAGGATGGGCTTGAATATTTATGGCAGGGGGATCCTGAATATTGGAGTTCTCAAGCTCCGGTACTCTTCCCTATCTGCGGCAGCTTACGGATGAATTGGACGGTTTACAAACCAGCAAACCGCCCGCATTTTACAGGCAATATCCCTAGACATGGATTGGTTCGTAAGGAATATTTCACGGTAGATGAGATTTCTGAGGACACTGTTACCTTTTCGATAAGGCCGACAGAAAAAATGCTGAGAGCCTATCCTTATCATTTTCATTTGAAAATTAAGTACAGTTTATCGGGAAAAAGGATCCGTACGACCTACCTAGTAACCAATGAGGAAAAGGATAAGACTTTACCCTACTTTATTGGCGGTCATCCAGGCTTCAACTGTCCCCTGCTGGAAAATGACAGATATGACGATTATTATCTTGAATTTGAAGAGGAAGAAACTTGCACAATTCCGCGTTCATTTCCAGATACGGGACTGCTAGATCTCAATGACCGACTCCCCTTTTTAAATCATCAGAAAAAGCTTGACTTGGATTATCGTCTCTTTGCCCGCGATGCCCTGACACTGGATCGTCTTAAATCCCGTAGTGTCACTCTACGTTCCCATAAGCATCACAAGGGTATTCAACTAGATTTTCCAGATTTCCCCTATCTGGTACTTTGGTCTACTGTCAATCAAAGTCCTTTCGTCGCTCTTGAACCATGGAGTGGTCTGTCGACTTCCTTGGATGAGTCTGATTATTTTGAAGATAAGCGCAGTGTTAGTTTGGTCGAGCCCAAGCAAACCGATTGCAAGTCATTCAGCATTAGTATCCTTTAGAAAGCAGGTACCTGTCGTGTTAGAATCTTTAAAAGCTTTGCGAAATAAATTTATAGCAGCTGCTTTTGAAATAGTTTACCTGATTACTTTTAAAGATAAATCTCATATCCCTCAAGGGATCACGGAAATAGAATCCCCTGCCAAATGGTATATTACCAGCGGTGAAGAGTGGTACTGCCATTTCGATGATTCTCTAGAAGAGTTTAAGAAAAAATTTCTAACCCTAACAAGTCAAGTCTAGCTGAAGATCAGGTAATCTTTAGCCAAGAGCATCTTTCCTTTTCAAAATGATAAAGGAAAATAAAAGTCAGCAAATTAATATAAGACATAAAAAACAGGTAGATTTATACCCAAAGTAGGGAAAATCTGCCTGTTTCTTTTCTTCTAATCAGGAATATACTCAATGATGTCTTCAACAGGTGCCTCAAGAGCTAAACATAAATTATCTAGGGTTTTGGTCGTAATGGCTTCACCCTTTTTCATTCTGTGGATGGTGTTAGCACTGATTCCATATTTGACAATCAATTCATATTCAGTCATTGATCTTTTAAATAAGGTCTCATAAAATGGCCGATATGAAATCACGCTTACACCTCCTAACGACTATGATAGGTGTAAGATAACACACTTATTGTGTTGACTATAGTCAACTATTTGACTATAATTAAAACAAATTACTTTCAGCAAAGGAGTAATTCGTTTCTATTCTATCGAGATGGCCTGTTATCAAAAAAATTATAAGTACTTCCGAAAATTCCCGTTTTAGATATCATAACTACTCAAGAATACTGATGGGACATCATTTTAAATGATAAAATTTTGGCTTTTAGAGATCCCTTTGCAAATTTTGCGGATTGAGGAGTTTGGGCAGATTATGAGAGGTTAATGATCTTTTAACTTTATGTTATCCTATAAGGGAACTAACCCTTAGTTCATTTGTAAAATAACGTAAAGGCGGTGTTTTATGGCAAGAGGTAAAACAAGACACAAGGCTTTATGGCCTGTGTTGGGTGGTTTTATTGGTGTGATTGTTTTAATTATTGGAATAATAGGAGGACGATATTATATGGAAAAGCAAAAAGCAAGGGAGCTTTATCAACATGGATTTAGGTTGTACGAGGAACAGATTGCGACTTATATTAAAGAAAATTACTCAGGAGTGAAAAAAATTGAGTTTTCACCTATCTTTATTAGACGAGGTGGGATGCAGAATGCTCATATTGTGCCTATAATATATGATAATAAAGGAAATAAGGCATTATTAGGGACAACAATTAATAGAATTAATTATGGAGGATATGGTCTTGGCGAAGGTATTTGGTTAGATTTTGATGGTGCTACGAATGAGGAAATTATTGAACTAGAGTCGGATAATGGTTCAAAAATTGAAGTTCAAGAGTATGAAGAGCTTCCAGCTAAGGCCAAGTTTACAAGCGTAAAAGAAATTGATGATAATATAGATGCTTTGACTAAAGATAATCAATTAGATGGGGTGGAACAAGATAAAGAAGGAAGTCCTCTAGCTAAGATCGTTTATAATACTGAAATTAAGGAAGGAGATTATACCAAATGGCATTAACCGATGAAACAATGCAAGATTTACAGGGAAAGGTACAAGATAATGCATCTGCAGAACCAGGGACAAGGATAAATCTTGGAACGAAGAAAAATCCTGAGTATTATGAAGTAGTTAATTCTACGGATGGCACCACCCAAGCTGTTGCAGTAGCTCCAGTAAACAAAGATGGTTCGGTAGATTACGAACAAACCTCAATAGCTGTCTATGGTACCCAGCCTGGAATCAATGACTCAACAGGTAATGCGATTCAAGCTTTTGGTGGAATGACACCCCAGTATGATGATGTTGAAAAGTTTTATAATGATACCGAAAAGAAGGTTGATAACCACGGCGGAGAAATCACTAACATGTCTGGCTACAGTCAGGATGTAACTGACCTTAACGAACTTTTAACTTTATGTTATCCTATAAGGGAACTAACCCTTAGTTCATTTGTAAAATAACGTAAAGGCGGTGTTTTATGGCAAGAGGTAAAACAAGACACAAGGCTTTATGGCCTGTGTTGGGTGGTTTTATTGGTGTGATTGTTTTAATTATTGGAATAATAGGAGGACGATATTATATGGAAAAGCAAAAAGCAAGGGAGCTTTATCAACATGGATTTAGGTTGTACGAGGAACAGATTGCGACTTATATTACAGAGCATTATTCAGGTGTGAAAAAGATTGAGTTTTCTCCTATTTTTATCAGACGAGGTGGGATGCAGAATGCTCATATTGTGCCAGTAATTTATGATGAATATGGCAATAGAGCTTATCTAGGGCGAATGATCGGAAACAACGGGTTTATGGACTATGGGCTCCATAATGGCCTAGAGTTAGATCGTGATGGTGCCACAGATGAAGAAATCATTGAGTTAGAATCCAGTGGAAGTTCAAGAATTGAAGTTCAAGAGTATGAAAAACTTCCTGAGAAGGCCAAGCTTACAAGCGCAAAAGTAACTGATGACAATATAGGAGCTTTAATTAAAGATAATCAATTAAAGGGGCTAGAACAAAATAAATCAGGAAGCCCTTCCGCTAAGATTGTATATAATACTGAAATTAGAGAGGGAGATTATACCAAATGGCATTAACCGATGAAACAATGCAAGATTTACAGGGAAAGGTACAAGATTATGCATCTGCAGAAAAAGGTACAAAAATAAATCTTGGAACTGACGAAAATCCTGAATACTATGAAGTTGTTAATTCTACGGATGGCACCACCCAAGCTATTGCAGTAGCTCCAGTAAACAAAGATGGTTCGGTAGATTACGAACAAACCTCAATAGCTGTCTATGGTACCCAGCCTGGAATCAATGACTCAACAGGTAATGCGATTCAAGCTTTTGGTGGAATGACACCCCAGTATGATGATGTTGAAAAGTTTTATAATGATACCGAAAAGAAGGTTGATAACCACGGCGGAGAAATCACTAACATGTCTGGCTACAGTCAGTCTGGTCCTGCTGTTGCTAAAGTAGCTGCCGACCATAAAGTGGATAAAGTCACCAATTTTGCGGACTGGGGAGCTCAAGCAGCTTATGATAATGGAGATATTACCGAGGAAGATAAAAAGTATTTGGATAAACATGCCACTATCTATACTGATTCTGGTAAGGATCTAACTTGGCTCAATAAAGGTGGAAAAATTCCTTACGGGAAAAAGGTGGTTGTTGAAGGTAAACATGACCTCAATCCCATAAGTGACCATGATTTTGCATATGCTCATATCAAAGGCAACGGTCCTGATGTGAATTGGTACGTCAAGCACCACCAATTCTGTTCTGGCATGACTAAGGAGCAGGCCAAAAAGGTCGCCAAGTATCAAGCCAAGCATGACCATAATCCCTTTAAGAGCACTCAGGACTACCTAGATGAGTACAACGATACCTATGGTTCTTTTAAGAAGAAGCGCAAGGTCAAAGCTAAGAAAGGCAAAGCTAACCAAAACCTTTCAGTAGATAAGAGCAAGATGAAAAATGCCAGCGTCAGTGTCTTGACCAAGCGCCTTGGCTCTGCTTCCGGATCTGAGAAAATCCTCCTAAAGAAGGAGCTTTTGACCTCTCTGGCCAGTGAAATCAAAGAAGATGTCCAGGCTCAGGAGAAAAAGGTAACGAAGAAACAGGAAGAAGCTAAAGAAAAGATTGAGAAGATTATTGAGCGTACGCGTACTCAGGCTCTTGAGATTGCTAAGACACTGCCCGCTGGAGAAGTTGAAGCCCTGTTATCGGAGCTCTCCCTTGGGCAAGTCTGGCAGTCTGGGGTTGAAGCGGAGAATGAGACTCAAGCCCACCAGTTTGCCTCTAAGGTCACACAGTTATCAGAAAATTTGACGACTGCGGCTGACCGTATTGAAGAGACTGATAGAGAAGACGCTCAACAGATCAAACTGCTATAGGAGGAAAGATGGCAAGCTTAGAAGAAGAGATGGCCGATTTAGCTAAAGCGCAGGAAGAGTTCCAAAAAGAACAAGAACGTATCATGATAAAAGCCTTGGTTCTAACAGCCAAGGCAGAGATCCAAGAGATTGGTGAGGAGCTAAAAGCTGATTTAAAAGCTCTGGGAACAAAGATGAAATCCAAGATTGCTTCTAAAGTCAGGTCTAGTTTGGAGGCAGCTCTTCAGGGACAGGCAGCCGATGCTGCTAAGAATCAGGTAGCCAGTTTACCCGAACCTCATTTTGCCAATCCTGTTAGTCGTTAATGAATTTGATAAGGAGGTAAGAGAGATGTCTAACATGAGTTTTGATGAATTAGCAGAAGCATACGCGGGACGTATGAACGCCTACAGTGGAGCTGATCAGCAGCTGTCCGATATACAAATGGAAGTGAGACAGACCTTTGAAGCTCACCAAGATATTCTGTTGGATGCTCAGAAACGGCTGTCCGAAGACAAGAAGGTTAAGTCCTATATCGCTGAATTAGAAAGCAATCTCAATGAGTTTTGCCAGCAGCTCCAACTTAAAGGGCAGGAACTAGTGGAGATGAGAAACGGGGAAGAGAGAGTATTTAGACAAAGAGCAGCCTTTTACAACCGCGATTTGTGATAGGCCTCAAGAATGATTGGTAGCGTGTCACTGAGCCTGAAGCAAAAATATTCTTATTAGAAATAATCAGCTCTTATTTTATAAGGTATACCATATAAAAACGAACAATGATAAATTTCAAGTGATTAAAATTCTATCTTTGTTCGTTTTTCCTGTACTCGTAGCTAGAGTTTAGGTATCAAACTCTTTTTAAAGCTATCCATTGGCAATATCTGAGATAGATTCCATAGCCCTTTAAGTGTGACTGTGGCCTGAAAACGCTAAGACTTTCATTTCGTAGTATAATAAAACTAAAAGATAGGAGGCAGCTATGAACCAAAAAGACCTCGAAAAACGCATCCAATCAGCTCAGAACCCCCTTATTGTCACTGGTGCAGGTGTCTCGACCCTATCGGGGGTTCCTGACTATACCGCCATGAAGGGAA
The DNA here is from genome assembly GCF_058314535.1 of Streptococcus sp. ELY_125. NCBI lineage: Bacteria > Bacillati > Bacillota > Bacilli > Lactobacillales > Streptococcaceae > Streptococcus > Streptococcus sp. ELY_125. The sequence goes on from NZ_JBZFUM010000021.1 coordinate 21,072, forward strand.
TGAACCTCCATGAGCGTTATTTTCAGGCCCGTGAAATTTTATCACGTCCCTTTTTCCAAGCTTATCCTAGAGAATTCTGGCAGTGGCATAAGCAACAATTTTTACAAAGACTGGAGCCCAACAAGGTTCATCGTTGGATAGCTAAGCAGGCAGTCCCTGTCCTGACACAAAATATTGATGGCCTTCACCGTCAGGCTGGTTCAAAGGATATTATTGAATTTCATGGCAAGGCTGACAGAGGGATTTGCCAAAGCTGTTTTCAAGAAATTGATTTGCGGGATGATCAAGCTATCATAAGACATGTCCACGCCCTGCTAACCAGTGATCCTATAGCTATTCTAGCAGATCATGTCGACACGGAAATTGTCCTCTACGGAGATGCCATTGATCCTGACAATTTAGCCTTGGCAGCTCGTTGGACTCAGTTCAGTGATCTCATCCTTGTTATTGGGTCAACCTTGGAAGTCTACCCTTTGGCAGGCCTCGTTCTGCAACAAGATCCTGCAAAAATTATCTGGCTGGGTAAGGAAAAAAATGAGGTGGCAAGGAGCCACCCCGATATTGTATTTATCCAAAAAGATTTTCGAAATTTTTTTGAAGATTAATAGGAGCGCTTGACAGGCGCTTTTTTAATGAGTCAGATAGCCACTCGATTGTTTTATTACCACGCTGACCGTGGTTGATCACACACTTCCTACTGGATTGTTTCTTCCTCGTGCTGGCCAGTTACGTACATGGTAAAGCTAGCCTTGGCCATGAGTTCCTTGTCTTGATTGCTAATGGTGACATCGATGACCTTGGTGGTTCTGCCGTTATGAATGCAGCTACCTTCAATAGTTAGCTTGTCCCCTAAATTCCCTGACTTTAGGTAGTTGATACTTGATTGCAGAGTCACCGCATCAAAACCTGTCGAAATGGAGACTAGGCCGCTGATTTGGTCACACATGGCAAATAAATAGCCACCGTGCGCGTGGCCGTAGTAGTTAAGAGAAGAGCTGACAATTTCAGTCTTAATCACAACATGACCAAATTCAAATGTGTCAATGGTACCATTCTCAAAAATTTTAATTTCATGTAAGTAGTGCTCGGTTGTCATATTTATCTTCCTTAATGATTCAAATGGTTTAAAAATTGTTGGGCATCGACAGCGACGCGCTGATGTTTGGACTTGCCAATCAATTTTTCCTCTACATAAGCTTCAATATCAAATTCAAAATGACGATCCTTTACCTGGTAGTGTTTAACAAAGACCGTGACCTTGTCACCTATTTTGCTAGCAGCCAAATGCTGAACATCAATAGCTGTTCCTACAGTTGTCTGCTCCTTAGGCAAAAGGTGCGCAATTGCTAGGCAGGAAGCATTTTCCATAAATGCCACGAGAGCTGGTGTTGCTAGAACATTCAGAGATCCTGAGCCAAGGACCTTGGCGGAGTGCTGCTCATTTGTCATGTAAGTGTGCTTAAATATTGTCATAATAGTCCCTTCTTGTATTCATAAATAAGGGTGCAATAAGATTGACCAGAATAGAAAGTGATTAAGGCAAGGAGAAGTTCGTTCAGCTTATCTAAAAATTTCTTGATCTGTTGATAACAGTTCCTAGCCTATTTAAACAACCTTTTCCAGAACCCTTTACTTGCGTCTGGAGCTGCTTGCTTGGTTTCAAAGTAGGAGGAGAAGACTTTAAAAATATCCGTTTCTTCCTGATTGACAGCTTTGTCCGTATGAACGATAAGATCAAAAGGGTGTATCCCTTTCTCATTAACATTAGTAAAACTAACTCCAGCCTCTTGAGCCATCTTCATATAGAGCAGCTGGTTGCTTTGGGTAAGATTGGGGCAGGACTTAACTTTAACCGTACTGTATTGGGATTTGAGACTGGCTAAAATCTTTGGGAAAGCTGTCTTAACATCATCGCGATTGCCCATATTTTTGTCAACTGTCAGTAAGATTCGCTCCCTGAATGTTCCTAAGTACTGCCTCATTTCATCAGGATTTAGCCTAGTTTCACCGGAGGCCGCGGTCCTCAATTTCTTTTCTAAATTGTCCATAGTGTTACCTCTCTTATCACCATTTTACCACAAGATTGTTGGAAGAGATAAATAGGAAAAGAAACTGAGATAAAGCACGACTTATAATATTATTTATAATGTCAAAATCATTAATCTGAGTTTGGTTCTTGTTTGCTTATTAACAAGGATTGTGTTATGATGAGGGTGTAAAAAAATTAAACTCATAAGGAGAGTATTGTAATGTCAATTATTACTGATGTTTACGCACGCGAAGTCCTTGACTCACGCGGTAACCCAACACTTGAAGTAGAAGTTTACACTGAATCAGGTGCTTTTGGACGTGGAATGGTTCCTTCAGGAGCTTCTACTGGTGAACACGAAGCTGTTGAGCTTCGTGACGGTGACAAATCTCGCTACAGCGGACTTGGAACTCAAAAAGCTGTTGACAACGTAAACAACATCATTGCAGAAGCTATCATCGGTTACGATGTGCGCGATCAACAAGCTATCGACCGTGCTATGATTGCTCTTGATGGTACTCCAAACAAAGGTAAATTGGGTGCAAACGCTATCCTTGGTGTGTCAATCGCTGCTGCACGCGCTGCGGCTGACTACCTCGAAGTGCCTCTTTACAGCTACCTTGGTGGATTTAATACGAAAGTATTGCCAACTCCAATGATGAACATCATCAACGGTGGTTCTCACTCAGACGCTCCAATCGCTTTCCAAGAATTCATGATTATGCCAGTTGGCGCACCAACATTTAAAGAAGGTCTTCGCTGGGGTGCAGAAGTCTTCCATGCTCTTAAGAAAATCCTTAAAGAACGTGGTCTTGAGACAGCTGTTGGTGACGAAGGTGGATTTGCCCCTCGCTTTGACGGCATTGAAGATGGTGTAGAAACTATCCTTAAGGCTATTGAAGCAGCTGGTTACGAAGCTGGTGAAAACGGAATTATGCTTGGTTTTGACTGTGCTTCTTCTGAATTCTACGAAAATGGTGTTTACGACTACACTAAATTCGAAGGCGAAACTGGTGCGAAACGTACTGCTGCAGAGCAAATTGACTATCTTGAAGAGCTGGTAAACAAATACCCAATTATCACTATCGAAGATGGTATGGATGAAAATGACTGGGAAGGTTGGAAAGCTCTTACGGAACGTCTCGGTGGCCGTGTTCAATTGGTTGGTGACGATTTCTTCGTTACAAACACTGACTACCTTGCGCGTGGTATCAAGGAAGGTGCTGCTAACTCAATCCTTATCAAGGTTAACCAAATCGGTACTTTGACTGAAACATTCGAAGCTATCGAAATGGCGAAAGAAGCTGGCTACACTGCTGTTGTATCACACCGTTCAGGTGAGACGGAAGATTCAACAATCGCTGATATCGCAGTTGCAACGAACGCTGGTCAAATCAAGACAGGTTCATTGTCACGTACTGACCGTATGGCTAAGTACAACCAATTGCTTCGTATTGAAGATCAACTTGGTGAAGTTGCTCAATACAAGGGTATCAACTCATTCTATAACCTTAAAAAATAAGGTTCTATCATTAGGTTGATAGCATTATCCCTAAAGCTGCTAGGAGAGATTCTAGTAGCTTTTTCTTGTTTTTATAGATAAACTGAAAACTGTCTGTCTTGCTAGCGGCAGCTCCTAAGTTTAAAACTGCTATTTTTGTTCAAGTATTCTATCTAGTAATCTGACCGTACTGTCTAAAGGCCTATTGATTGTTTTAAAAGCGCTTGCAAAAAGGGGGAACAAAGAGTAAGATTAGGTTAAAAGATCAAAACTAAGCTTGGAAAAAGTTTTAAAAAAGCAAGGTAGCTCTGACAGGAGCAGTAGTTTAAAAAGTCATGTCTTTCTTATTTTTCTTTGCAAGCTCAATTTCCAATTTCGAATTATCCACTGGATTATTCGGGTGGCTTAATATCTTAATGATTACTAGGAGGAACAATATGAAACTGGTTGCTATTGTAGGAACGAATTCAAATCGTTCAACCAATCGAAAGCTATTGCAATTTATGGCTAGGTATTTTACTGACCAAGCTGATATTGAGGTGCTGGAAATCAAGGATTTACCAGCTTTTAATGAACCGGAAAATAAGGTAGTTCCTGATTCCATTGCTGTCTTCAACCAAAAAATTGCAGCTGCTGAAGGAGTGATTATTGCAACTCCAGAGTACGACCACACCGTACCAGCCCCCCTTTCTTCTGTTTTGGAGTGGATCGCTTATACTAGTCGTAGTTTGATTAACAAACCGACGATGATTGTAGGGGCTTCGCTTGGAACTCTGGGAACATCACGTGCACAGGCGCATTTACGCCAAATTCTTGATGCTCCGGAATTAAAGGCTCGTGTCATGCCAGGAAATGAATTCCTTTTAGGCAATTCTGAGCAGGTTTTAGGTGGCGGTCAGTTTAACAATCCTGAAAAGCTAGCTGAGTTGGAAGATGTTTTTGATGAATTTCAGAGCTTTGTCACTTTAACAAACCAGTTAGTTAAGGAAACTGATACTGAACGCAAAAGAGCTTTTGTTTGGGATGTCAAAGAGTAGGAGAAATGTTATGAAATTAGTAGCTATCACAGGTACCAATGCAAAAACTTCTTACAATCGGAAACTATTGCAGTTTATGGTCAAGCATTTTGCAAGACAAGCTGACATTGAAATTTTAGAAATCACAGACATTCCGATGTTTAATGAAACAGATGATCAGACGGAATCGCCTCTTATCCAAAGTTTTAATCAAAAGATTTCTGAGGCTGAAGGAGTTATTATTGCAACACCGGAGCACAACCATACAATCCCGTCAAGTTTGAATAGTTTGCTTGAATGGCTGTCCTTTAATATTCATCCGCTTGATGGAAAACCCGTTATGATTGTAGGTGCTTCTTATACGGAACAAGGATCATCTCGGGCTCAGTTGCATTTACGTCAAATTTTGGACGCTCCTGGTGTTAATGCTAGAGTTATGCCTGGAAGTGAATTCTTGCTTGGATTTGCTCACAAGGCTTTTGATAGTGAAGGAAACTTAAGAGACGAGCGGACGGTGGATTTTTTAGATAGCTGTTTTTGGCGTTTTCTGCGTTTCGTAACTGTGGCTAATCAGCTTAATCTTCCAGAAGAAATTCGCTTTGAACCGGGAACCTACCAAGTAACGACGCAAGGACATAATGGCAAGTTGCCGATGGCTGTCACTCTCTCCGATGAGAAAATTGAAAAAATTGATATTGATAGTTCTGGAGAATCTTCTGGAATTGCAGACATCGTTTTTACTCGTATTCCAAATGAAATTTTGGAAGGGCAGACGCTTAATGTAGATGCCGTTTCTGGTGCTTCGGTAACCAGCAATGGCGTTTTGGATGGAGTTGCCCGTGCTGTCAAATTGGCAGGGGGGAATCCCGATGTATTGCGGAAACGTCCAAAGGCACCATCTGATTTAGACAAGAACGATAAAGAATATATAGTTGATGTTGCAGTTGTTGGTGGCGGCGGTGCAGGTTTAGCGGCGGCAGCCGCTGTTCTACAAGAGGGTAAGACCGCTATTGTTGTTGAAAAATTCCCAGCATTGGGAGGTAATACTGTCCGTGCAGGTGGCCCAATCAATGCGCCTTGGCCTGAGTGGCAAAATAGCTTTTCAGCCCATCCTGGAGAAGCCCAAAATCTAAAAAATCTTTATGATACTGATGAAGGTGATATTGACCCAGAGTATCTGGAAGATTTCCGTGCTTTGAAGTTAGAACTGGCAAGCTATCTTAAAAATCCAGATTATCTGTTCGATTCAAATTTGCTCTACCGTATCCAAACCTACATTGGCGGTAAGCGAATAGATCTGCAGGGTAATGAAATTCACGGTGATTATGACCTTGTTAAAATTTTGACAGAACGGGCTCTCGAATCTGTTAAATGGCTGGAGGATATCGGTTTAGAGTTTGACCGTAATGAAGTCACTATGCCGGTTGGAGCCCTGTGGCGCCGCGGTCACAAGCCGAAAGTCCCCATGGGCTATGCTTATATCTCTGTATTGGATAAATATGTGCGAGACAATGGTGGAACTATCCTGACCGATACCCCAGTCAAAGAATTAATTGTCGAGGATGGCATTGTTCGTGGTATTATTGGTACTGGTCGCAATGGTCAAAAAATTACAGTCCATGCTAAGGCGGTAGTCCTAGCTTCTGGCGGGTTCGGTGCTAACACAAAGATGCTGCAAAAATACAATACTTACTGGACAGAAATTGATGATGACATCAGAACGTCTAATTCACCAGCTATTACGGGAGATGGCATCATCCTTGGACAAAGTGTTGGAGCTGATCTTGTTGGCATGGGCTTTACTCAGATGATGCCTGTATCAGATCCGGAAACTGGCGCTCTCTTTTCCGGCCTGCAGGTACCGCCTGCAAACTTTATCATGGTTAATAGGAAAGGCAAACGCTTTGTTGATGAATATGGCAGTCGTGATAAATTATCGCAAGCGGCTATTGATAATGGTGGGTTATTCTATCTGATTGCGGACGATAATATCAAACAAACAGCTTACAACACTAGTGATGAAAAAATTGAAGCACAGGTGACAGCAGGCACGCTCTATCGTGCCGATACTCTAGAAGAGTTAGCAGAGCAAATTGCTATTGATCCGAAAGTTTTGGTTGAAACTATTACGAATTACAATCGTTATGTTGATAGCGGTTACGATCCTGAATTCAATAAAGGCAGCTTTGATCTTAAATGTGAAAAAGCACCCTTCTATGCAACTCCTAGAAAACCGGCAGTTCACCATACCATGGGTGGTCTGAAAATTGATACCCAAGCCCATGTTATCAGCCGACAAGGTCGTGTTATCTCAGGCCTCTATGCAGCAGGAGAAGTAGCTGGCGGTCTTCATGCTGGTAATCGTTTGGGTGGCAACTCCTTGACTGACATTTTTACTTTTGGCCGTATTGCTGGTCAAACTGCAGTAGATGAGTGGTGCTAAATATTACAAAATAAAAAGAGAGCCTTTTGAAATTAGAAATAAGATTAATGGCGCTCAGCACACTCGCCGCTATCGCTTGTAAGGATTAAAAGGTCCAATGGGACTTTTAAGGAATATCGGAAAATGCGAGTACGCCCTAAATAAGGACCTTCAATCAGCAGTGGTTCATTGGTGCTAAAGTACCTACTGTGCAGGGGTAAGACTTATTGGCTTAGCCGACTTAGTCTTACCCTCAGCCACTGTGTCAACTTTTCTATTGTCTTTTGAGTCGCCCATTGATGTTTGCTTTGCAAGCTTAATTCCAATTTCAAATTATCCGTTGGATAATTTGAGCGACTTAGTACCTGATAAAAAGGAGGTTGTAAGATGCAGTCCGATCTTTTTACCGAAACAGCGAAGGGGAAGATAACGAAATCAATTATATTATTGATCCTTATTGCCCTGATGCTCTTATTTTTAGGAACTCTGATAGGTGGTTTTAGCCTAGTACCTGTTATTTTGATTTATTTTCTGGGGAATGGTTCTCCAGTCCCTAATCTGTCTGGAGAAATACAAACCAGTCTACCATTTTCAACAGATGTTTCTACCTTAATTGGACTGTTTGCCTTCTGGGGTATTTATCTTGCTGTCTTTGGTTGGGTAAAATGGGTGGAGAAGCGCCCTATTTCCTCGCTGGGTCTGTTTAAGAGGAAGGCAGGTAGAGAACTGGCTAAGGGGTGGTTGATCGGTGCAGGGCTTTTTAGTATTATGGTGGTTTTATTGAGCCTTTTTGGAATGGTCGAGTTGGAAAAAATTAATATCTCAGCTAAAAGCTTAGGATTCCTATTATTATATATACTTGCTTGGCAAGTTCAGAGTGGAGCTGAGGAACTCTTGACTAGAGGCTGGTTAATGCCAGCAGTGGCTAGCCACCATCGGAAGTTTACGGCCGTCATGGTAGCTTCGCTTCTGTTTGGCTTATTACATCTGCCAAATGCTCATGTAACCATCCTTTCTCTCTTAGTGGTCATATTATTTGGTCTCATGATGTGCCTCTATGTCGTTTGGAAGGGCAATATCTGGGGAGTCTTTGGACTTCATGCGGCGTGGAATTGCTTTCAAGGTTCTGTTTTTGGTATTCCAGTTTCCGGCACAGCTGCCTTGCCATCATCTATTATTCAGTTGCAGTTAAAAGGAGCTTCATATTTGAGTGGTGGTGCTTTTGGTGTAGAGGGAAGTATTTTGACGGTATTCGTGCTATCCTTAGTTTGCCTCTTTCTCTATTTAAAAATTCGCAAAAAAGTAGCAGTAGCGTCATAAATGTCCAATAAAATCTAGGTTTCGGCCTAGTTTTTTGTTATAATCGTAGGGAAGTGCGTAAGAATAGGAGATGTGCGATGCATTTTATTTTTGATTTGGACGGTACCCTGTCTTTTGATGGGTTTAGTATAGATAGTAAAATCAAAGCAGTACTTGGTAAAGCCAAAGATTTTGGGCATACTGTCGTTTTTGCGTCAGCTAGGTCGTATCGGGATTCCGTTGATATGCTAGGTGAGGAGCTGGCCAAGGAGCGCGTTATCGGCTTGAATGGAGGGCTGGTCTACAATCAAGGCCGGCTAGTGCTAGAGTACAATTTGGATACGGAAGTCTATCGTGAGGCTCTCAGTTATTGCCGTACTTACAATTTGCCATATTTTGTTGATAATTCTTTTAATTATGCAACGGGCAATGAGGAGCATATTCCTTTTATCAATTTGGTTGACCCCCTGAGTCTAGCTAATAAGATAGCAGCGGAAGAGCTGGAACATCCTATTAAAATGGTTATCTATATGGGTAATCACGAAGAATTAGTGGCTGATATCTCATATCAGATCAAGTCCACCGATAAACTGGAGCTCTTTTACCATGAACAAGAAAAATGCCTTTATCTTAATCCTAACCAAGTTAGCAAGGCTTCGACTATCTTGGAAATTCTTGATGAGGAGCCCTTCATAGCTTTTGGAAATGATAAAAATGACATTGAGATGTTCAAGGAGGCTCTCTACGGTGTCCAAGTCGGTAGTTTTACTTATCTAAAGACTTACGCTGATGATCAAGTTGAAGCTGATAACCAAGCGATTGCCGATAAGATTCTTGAACTCTTTCAAGCCTTTCAAGGCAAATAATTTATAGTCAAAATCTTGGCAATCTCCTAAAAAAAGCGTTACCATGTAGGTGCCGTTGATGGATGGCTAGAAAGCAGGGAGCAATATGCCAACATTTTTAGGAAAACCTGTAAAGGTTGATAAAGCTAAACAGTTGCAAGTAGGGGATATAGCACATGATTTTACCTTAACAGCGACAGATTTGACTAAAAAGCATTTATCTGATTTTCAAGGGAAAAAGGTCATCAGTATCGTTCCTTCAATTGATACGGGTCTTTGTTCTACTCAGACGCGGACGTTTAACCGAGACTTGGCTGCAAGGCCTGATACTCTTGTGATTACAGTATCGGCAGATCTCCCCTTTGCCCAAGAGCGTTGGTGCGGTGCGCAGGATTTGGAGGATGTTATCATGCTGTCGGATTACTATGATAATAGTTTTGCCAAGGCTTATGGGCTGCTAATGGAAGAATGGCACCTTTTAGCACGGGCTGTGCTGGTTTTGGATGAAACCAATACAGTGCGCTATACTGAGTATTTGGAGAACGTTAATTCAGAGCCTGACTATGAGGCAGCGATCGCAGCGCTCAAGGCTTTATAAAAATAAATTAAAACCCCTTTAATAGCCCCCAAATGGTCATTTATAGGGGTTCTTTTGCATATTCTTTTGATTTTCTTAAGAAATTAGGGTATGATAGAGCAGGTATATTGCGATTTCCATATTGGCTACAGGACCAGATATGGATAAATAAGAGGAGAAGGAGAGAATGCATATGGCGTTGATAGAAGGATATCTTGCCAATCAGATCGTAAAAGTGCCTCTTGGTCAGGTGGTGCGTGCTTTTAAAGGGAAGGCCGTCTCTAGTAAAGCAGAGCCAGGGGAGATTAGCTACATCAATTTATCTGACATGACAGAATTTGGTATTGACTACGGTCAGCTTAAAACCTTTCAAGAATCAAAGGACAAGTTGCCCAAGTATCTTTTAGAAACTGGTGATGTTTTGGTAGCTTCTAAAGGGACGGTTAAAAAGGTAGCTGTGTTTGAAGAGCAGGATTATCCTATCGTTGCTTCTTCAAATATTACAGTTTTACGTCCGATTGGGGAGGTTAGTGGTTTTTATTTGAAGCTCTTTTTAGAATCGGATCTGGGTCAAGAACTCTTGGCAACTGCAGACCACGGTAAGGGAATTCTTAATATTTCAACAGCTCAGCTATTGGAAATACCAATTCCTAAGTTACCGCCTGTCAAGCAAAACTATCTTGTTCAGTATGCTAGCCAAGGTTTAGCAGACTATCAGCGCAAATTGGCTAGAGCCCAGCAGGAGTGGGAGTATGTTAAGCAAGAAGTGGAAAAAAATCTTTATTAGTCAGGAAGAAGCCTTAAACTTGGGGCTTTTTTCGTCTCTTTTTAAAGACTGCTAGTAGGTAGGGAAAATATTTAATCAATGGTCGCTGGTATTGCTTGAGTGTTGCTGCTTAAAGCCAACTCGAGAATACTTCAAGTATATTCAGCTTTTTTTGGAACTGGCCTCGGTGCTCGACTCTTTATGGTGTAATCGTCTACGATATCTTGTAATGATTTTTTGAACTGATTGAGGAAAAAACTTTATAGAAAAACGCTTTCAGAAATACATTATTTTTTGCAGAAAATGGAAATCAAAGTCTTGGAAATGCCATGAATGACAAGGGATTGCAATGTTACTGAGTTGAAATAATTAACAAAGAAAATGACATCAGAAATAGTAGGTTTGTAAAGTAAAAATGCTATCATGTTTGGCGGTTAAGGGAGTACTGGTGCTCAGTACATTTAACTAAATAATTTAAAGCCTAAGGCTTGAAGGAGTAATCCTAATGGAAAAAAAACTACGTTATAAACTACACAAGGTTAAAAAACAGTGGGTAACTATAGCCGTGGCCACTATTGGTTTGCTTAGCATCATTGGTATGGGTTCTGTCAGTGATAGCCATGTATCGGCAGATGAAGCGACAGCTAGCGAACAGGTCGCTGCAGCAGATGACGGTAGTCAGGAGACGGGAGCTGTAGCTTCAGATTCAGCTTCCTCTGACGATGCCAATACTGAACTTCCAGCTGAATCTAGTGCCCCTGCCGAAGAAAGTACCGAAGTTTCTGCAGCGGGTAGTTCACAGTCTTCAGAGGAAACGACTGAAACCCCAGCAGATCAGGAAACAGCACCAGAGCGAGAGGCTGCCAATCAAACTGCTGCTGAGCAGGAGAAGGTTCCAGCTTCCGACGGAGTTAGGGTCGAGCGCCGTGATGTGGCTGCAGTGGAAACTGCCCCAGCTCAAGCAGCCGACCTGACTGATCAGGAAAAAGAGGCGGCTATGTCTCTTGATAATGTTAAGCAGATCGATGGGAATTACTATTATGTTCAGCCAGATGGCAGCTATAAAAAGAATTTTGCCATCACAGTCAATGGTCAAATGCTTTACTTTGACGCTGATACTGGTGCGCTTTCCAGCACATCAACCTACTCATTCTCACAAGGCTTGACCAACTTGGTTGATGATTTTACAGCTCATAATAAGGCTTACAATTCTAATGCTGAGAGTTTTGAGTTGGTTGATGGCTATTTGACAGCTAACAGCTGGTATCGTCCAGAATCAATCTTGCGCAATGGTCAAACTTGGGAAGCTTCGACAGCGGATGATTTACGTCCAGTTCTGATGAGCTGGTGGCCTGATAAGGACACGCAGGTAGCTTATCTGAATTATATGTCGGATTACCTCGGTTCAGATAATGAAAACTTTACGAACGAAACTTCGCAAGTTGCCCTTAATAAAGCAGCTCAGCTTATTCAAACGAAGATTGAGCAGCGTATCACAGCTGAGAACAATACAGAGTGGCTTCGCTCGGCTATTAAGGCTTTCGTCACCCAGCAGTCGAAGTGGAATGTTGACTCGGAAAATCTCAACCGCAACGACCATCTGCAACATGGTGCTTTACTCTACAATAATAGTGATTTAACACCATGGGCCAATTCGGATTATCGTTTGCTCAATCGCACTCCAACTACACAAACTGGTCAGCAGCGTTATTTCGCTGACAGTAACCCAATTGGTGGTTACGAATTCTTGCTGTCCAATGATGTGGATAATTCGAATCCAGTAGTTCAAGCAGAAATGCTCAACCAGCTGCATTATTTGATGAACTGGGGCTCGATTGTCATGGGTGATGACCAAGCTAACTTTGATGGTGTACGGGTTGATGCGGTTGATAATGTCAATGCCGACCTCCTTCAGGTCTATACTAATTACTTCCAAGAATATTACGGCGTCAATAAATCAGAAGCTGATGCTTTAGCACATATTTCCATCCTTGAAGCATGGAGTTATAACGATAATCAATATAATATTGATACGAACGGCGCTGCTATCTCTATTGATAACTATTCTCGTCTAGCTGCTCTGTCAACCTTAACAAGACAGCTTGATCAGCGGCAGGGATTGGAAAGCTTGATTACCGATACGCTGAATAAGGAACGCCGCAACGACTCGGCTTATGGCGATACAATCGCTAATTATTCCTTTGTACGGGCTCACGACAGTGAGGTACAAACGATTATTGCCAAGATTATCGCTAAGGAAATTGATACAACAACGGATGGTTATACCTTTACCTTGGATCAGCTCAAAGAGGCCTTCAAAATTTACAATGAAGACATGAACAAGGTTGAAAAGACCTATACCCATTATAATATTCCAGCCGCCTATGCCCTCTTATTGAGCAATATGGAATCTGTGCCTCGGGTTTATTATGGTGATTTGTATACAGATGATGGCCAGTATATGGCTACTAAATCGCCTTACTTTGATGCTATTGATACCTTGATGCGGGCTCGTATTGCCTACGTATCTGGTGGTCAAGCTATGAATGTTGCCAAGACTGACTCTGGCCAAGAAGTTTTAACATCTGTCCGCTTCGGCCAAGATATTATGACGGCTGATGACAGTCAGGGAACAGATCTTAGTCGTACGTCGGGTATGGTAACCTTGGTGAGCAATAATCCTAACCTGTCCTTAGCAGCTAACGATACGGTTACCGTTAATGTGGGGCAAGTCCATGCTAATCAGGCCTATCGCCCTCTGCTGTTAGGTACGCAGGATGGTGTCAAATCTTACTTGACTGATGCTGATACTAATCTGGTTAAATATACAGATGAAAATGGGAACTTGACCTTTACAGCTGATGATATCAAAGGTTATTCAACAGTTGATATGAGCGGCTATCTGGCTGTTTGGGTACCGGTTGGGGCACAGGCTAATCAGGATATTCGTGTAGCAGCTAGTGAAGAAGCTAAGAGTTCAGATGACTTAACCTACAAGACCTCAGCAGCTCTGGATTCACAGCTGATCTATGAAGGTTTCTCAAATTTCCAAGACTTTGCTACTAATGATTCTGAATATACCAATAAGCGAATTGCTGAAAATGCCGATCTCTTTAAGGCTTGGGGTGTGACTTCCTTTGAAATGGCACCGCAGTACGTATCAACAGATGATGGCACCTTCATTGATTCCATTATTAAAAATGGCTATGCTTTTGATGACCGCTATGACCTAGCTATGAGCCAAAATAATAAATATGGTTCTAAGGAAGATTTGGCCAATGCGCTTAAGGCTCTCCATGCTGCAGGGATCCAAGCAATTGCCGATTGGGTACCGGACCAAGTTTATTCATTACCAGGTGAAGAAATTGTGACAGCTACACGTATTGATAGTTACGGTAAAGAAGTTGTTGACGCTGAGATTGATCACTCATTATATGCCGCTAATACCAAGAGTAGTGGTAAGGATTACCAAGCACAGTACGGTGGTGAATTCTTAGATGAGCTCAAGGCTAAATACCCAAGCATGTTCGAAGTTCCGATGATTTCTAATGGACAAAAACTTGATACGTCAACAAAAATTAAGACTTGGGAAGCTAAGTATTTCAATGGAACTAACATTCTTAAAAAGGGTGCTGGATATGTCCTCAGTGATGATGCAACTGGCAAATACTTTACTGTTAATGACAAGGGTGACTTCTTGCCAGCCGCTCTGACAGGAGATACGAGTGCACAAACTGGTTTCTACTTTGATGGTAAAGGTATGACTTACCGCTCTACATCTGGCAATAAGGCGGTATCCTCCTTCGTTTATGAGGGCGGTCATTACTATTACTTTGATAAAGATGGCTATATGGTAACAGGAGCTTATAAAGCAGATAATGGCAAGACTTACTTCTTCCTGTCAAATGGTGTTCAGTTGCGTGACACGATCTATCAAGATGAGAAAGGCGATCGTCATTACTACGGTAAGACAGGTATGCTATTTACTGGACCAAATTGGTACTCATCTGTAGATCCAGCAGATCCCAACAACCTAGTTTATCGCTACATCGATGCAAACAATGTGATGGCCACAGGTCTTAAAACGATTGAGGGTGCTACCTATTACTTCGATCAAGACGGTTACCAAGCTAAGGGCAAGATGATCACTGATGAAGATGGTAACATTCGCTATTTCGCAGAAAATTCTGGTAATATGATTAAGAATGATTTTGCTAAGGTTGACAATAACTGGTATTATTTCGATGAGCATGGTATAGCTGCTAAGGGTGAAGTGACCATCAATGGCGCTGTGCTTCATTTCGATGAGACAACAGGAGCTCAAACTAAGGGCTTCCTTACAGATGCTAATGGCAGACAGCGTTATTATGATCTTAACTCAGGTGCTAAATTAGTCAAAGACTTCTTCTCAATCGGTGATGACTGGTACTATGCTGATGCTAATGGCTATGTTGTCAAGGGCTTCCGCAATATGGATGGTAACTGGTATTACTTTGATGAAGCGACTGGCAAACAGGCCAAAGGGCAAGTGGCTGTTAATGGTCAGACACTTTACTTCCATCCAGATTCAGGCATCCAGGTTAAGGGTGATTTTGTGACGGATCAGGACGGTCAAATTGCTTACTATGATGCTAATTCAGGTGATCGAAAGACTGCTGAGTTCTTCACGACAGGTGACAATGCTTGGTACTATGCTGATGCTGATGGCCATGTCGTCAAAGGAGCACAAAGTATCAATGGTCAAAGGCTCTATTTTGATGAAGCGACTGGTAAACAAGCTAAGGGAATCAGCGTTGTAGCTGCTGATGGCAGCCGTCGTCACTATGATGCTGACTCAGGATCTTTAGTCACAAATACTTTTGCTGAAGCTGCCGCTAACTCAAATCAATGGTACTATTATGATGCTAATGGTGTAGCTGTTAAGGGAGAACAGAAGATCAATAATCAAGAATTGTATTTTGATCCAACTACAGGTCAGCAAGCCAAGGGTATTATGGTTACGATTAATGGTCGTAGATACTACTATGATGCAGTTTCTGGTGAACGTGTTAAAAATCGTTATGTCAGAGTAGATGGCCGTTGGTATTACTTCGGAGCTGACGGAGCTGCTGTCTAACACTATGTGCAGCTAACGAAACGAAGAGTGAAATAGCAAAAAACGATTGCTATAAAGGGTACTGGGACCTTTGTCTCAGGCTCTTTTTAATACCTACAAATTATTGTGTTTTTCTTATGGGAGGGGGGGGATATTTGTCCAAATCGCTGGCTGTGCTGATATGTGCTATAATGAATCTAGTTGAATATAGTTAGAAAAGAGGTTCTCTTTTGAAAACGCATCATAGTCCAAACTCAGCGGAAAAACGCTCACTCGATGAGGTTAACCAAAGTGTCGATGTTCCTGAAGGCGCTTCTTTTTGGCAAAGCTTACGTGCTTTCATTGGTCCGGGTGCTCTAGTGGCAGTCGGCTATATGGATCCTGGCAATTGGATCACAAGTGTTGTGGGTGGAGCCAGCTATAAGTATTTGCTTCTATCTATTGTTTTGATTTCGTCCTTGATGGCCATGCAGTTGCAGCAGATGGCCGGAAAGTTAGGTATTGTGACACGTCAGGACTTGGCTCAGGCGACAGCGGCTCATCTGCCCAAATGGCTGCGTTATGGTCTTTTTGTTATCATTGAGTTAGCTCTAATGGCGACTGATTTAGCAGAAATCATCGGTTCTGGGATTGCCCTGCATCTTTTATTTGGCTGGCCCTTGATGGTCGCCGTTTTTGCAACGATTTTGGATGTCTTTTTGCTTCTGTCATTGATGAAGCTGGGTTTTCGTAAGATCGAAGCGATTGTATCGACTTTGATTTTGACCATTCTACTTATTTTTGCTTATTTAACGCTTATTTCGCATCCAAGCATCACTGGCATATTCAAGGGCTTTGTCCCCAGTCCTTCAATTTTTGACGTTCATCAGGTCGGTGCTCATACCAAGCTGACCTTGGCCTTAGGGATTATCGGGGCGACAGTAATGCCACACAACCTCTATCTCCACTCATCTATTTCGCAGACAAGGCGGGTTGATTATGATAATCCAATGGCTATTCGTCGGGCAATTCGCTTTATGACTTGGGATTCTAATATTCAGCTGAGCTTAGCTTTTGTTGTTAATTCCTTACTTTTGGTTTTGGGGGCTTCCCTATTTTATGGTCATGCCAGCAAGATTAGTGCCTTTACGCAGATGTACAATGCGCTTGCGGATCCAACTATTGCTGGCAGTGTTGCCAGTGGTTTTTTGTCCACCCTTTTTGCCGTAGCTCTCCTAGCGAGCGGGCAAAATTCAACGATTACAGGAACTCTAACCGGACAAATTGTTATGGAAGGTTTTTTAAATCTTCGCCTACCGCAGTGGGCTATTAGGTTATTGACACGTTTATTGGCTCTTTTACCTGTAATGCTAGCAACGCTGATTTGGGGTGGTCAAGAGAAGGTGCTGGATCAGCTGATTGTTTACTCTCAAGTTTTTTTGTCTCTTGCTCTGCCTTTTTCGATCTTTCCTCTGATTTATTTCACATCTAGTCGAAAGCTGATGGGAGGCTACAGCAACGCTAGATGGAATATGATAACGGCTTATTTGATTGCAAGCTTGCTGACTGTTTTGAATTTAAAATTGATTATTGACTTACTATAAAAAACGAGGAAAATCAGGACTCTGTCTACTGATTTCTCTTTTCCTCACTTGTTAACTTAAGATCCCCTGATTTCAGGAATTAGAGAGTTCGCGATTGTTTTCCATCGGATTGTTATTTTCCTATGGCAACTTTTGTCTTGTCGTGGTATAATATTAAGCGTCGCCATCCTTAGTGTAATGGATATCACGTAAGATTCCGGTTCTTGAGATGGGGGTTCGATTCCCTCAGGATGGATAAAACCTTCAGCTAACAGCTGGGGGTTTTTTATATCCTCATAAAGCAATTTTTAACCTCTTATGAGATTTACGCTCTTTGAAAATCTCATGATATGTTGTGGTACTTATGATGGGAGTGGGAACCAGCCCAATAATTTTTAATTTTGGTCCCCAGCACTTCTCTGGTTGTTTTCTAGAGGTGGTGACCTAAAACAGGGCTTATTCCAGACTATTTTAGCCCATTAAGCAGCCCTGTATTTGATTTTCTTTAGGTATCAATTTGTTAGTGGAGAGATCCATAATTATCTTAATAATTATCAAGAATAGTTAGCGATTGCGATAACTTGCTAAGCGATTTAACATCGAAATGTAATTGAAATACTAACTCAAATAAACTGTAATAGTTATGTGTTACGGTACCCTTGATTAGGATAGCTTTATTTGAGACTGTAGCAATCTGTCTATGGGTAAGATATTTTTTAGCTTTTCAAATTTTTGGCGCTTTCAGTACCACTTCATTGGTGGTTGTTATCCTTTTATGTGCTGCAAAATCAGTTAGCTTTATAAGGTCTTATCGAAGATACATGATTTAATATTATGGCTACCGTTTAAAGGAGAATTTCAATGGAATTTATGCTTGATACTGTAAATTTAGAAGAAATTGAAAAATGGGCAGCTATTTTACCTCTAGCTGGCGTAACGTCAAATCCTTCAATTGTCAAAAAAGAAGGCAATATTGACTTCTTTGAACAAGCTCGAAAAATTCGTAAAATTATCGGTGAAAAATCTAGTTTTCATGCACAGGTTGTAGCAGCTGATGTCAAGGGCATTATTAAGGATGCTCATAAGCTCAGAAATGAGTTGGGGGGTAATCTTTATATTAAAATTCCTGTCTCTGCTGCAGGATTAGCAGCGATGAAAGAGCTTAAAAAACAGGGATTCAATATCACAGCAACAGCTATTTATAGCCTTTTTCAAGGACTTTTAGCAATTGAAGCCGACGCTGATTATCTGGCACCTTATTATAATAGAATGGAGAACCTTAATACGGATTCTGAAATAGTGATTACCCAACTGGCACAAGCTATTCAAAATAAAGGTAGCTCAACTAAGATTTTGGCTGCTAGTTTCAAAAATGTTGCCCAGATGAATAAGGCATTAACAGCCGGTGCTCACGCTGTAACAGCTAGTGGAGCAGTATATGAATCTGGTTTGGAGAACCCATCAATCCAAAAAGCGGTTGATGATTTTACAGCTGATTGGAAGGAAACACAAGGGCGTAACTATATTTAGAATAGAAAAAAGGAGGGCATTATGAAAATTTTTGCAAGTCCATCTCGTTATATTCAAGGTGAAAAAGCTTTGTTTGAGAACGATAAAATCATTTTAGAACTAGGAAATAGTCCAATTTTGCTCTGTGATGACCGTGTTTATGAAATTATTGGGGAGGAGTAGGAGTCTCACTTGCGAGGCTGCGGTATTTTGACTACTCGGGTTAGTTTTAATGGCGAAGCATCTGAAAATGAAATTAATCGTGTCGTTGCTATTGCAAAAGAGGATCAGAGCAATCTAATCATTGGTCTAGGTGGTGGTAAGACAATAGATAGCGCCAAGGCCATTGCAGATCTATTAGATTTACCAGTTATTATTGCTCCTACGGTTGCCTCCACAGATGCTCCGACTTCGGCGCTATCGGTTATTTATACAGACGAAGGGGCCTTTGAAAAATATATTTTCTACTCAAAAAATCCAGACTTGGTCCTAGTAGATACCAGAGTAATCAGCAGATCGCCTGTCAGGTTGCTTGCTTCAGGGGTTGCAGATGGGCTAGCTACTTGGGTAGAGGCGCGAGCAGTCATGCAAAAAAATGGTGAAACCATGGCGGGTGCAAGTCAAACTTTGGCTGGGCTAGCCATTGCTCAGGCTTGCGAGGAAACATTATTTGCAGACGGACTTAAAGCACTGGCGAGCTGTGAGGCCCAAGTGGTCACAAAGGCCCTTGAAAATGTGGTTGAGGCAAATACTTTACTTAGCGGACTTGGATTTGAAAGCGGTGGATTAGCTGCTGCGCATGCTATTCATAATGGTTTTACAGCTTTAGAAGGTGATATTCATCATCTTACTCACGGGGAAAAAGTTGCCTATGGAACATTAACACAGCTTTTCTTGGAAAATCGATCGGAAGAAGAAATTAATAAATATATTCATTTTTACCAAGCTATTGGCATGCCAACAACCCTAGAAGAGATGCATTTGGGGCAAGCCTCCTATGAGGATCTGCTTAGAGTTGGCCAACAAGCAACAATTGATACAGAAACTATCCATCAGATGCCATTTACTATTACAGCTACCAATGTGGCTGATGCTTTGCTTGCTGTGGATACTTATGTTCGCTCCATGGCCTAAATAAGTGACCATTATAAAAGAATCGTGTTAACTAAGGTCACGATTCTTTTATTTTTTAGTAAAGCCAAAGAGGTAATAAGCCCATTTGCCTCCTAGTTCCCAAATGAGATTATAGCCGATAACAGAAATAGGCTTCGTTATAAGCATGATAATAGAAAATTTTTTTAGAGACATATTGGTCAAGCCAGTTACCATGACCATCAGATCCGCTGGTGAAACGGGCGAAAGCATACATAGGATAAAAAGGCGTTCATAACCTGGACTTTCCAGCTTGGCTTCGTATCGTTTAAAAGTTTCTTCTTTAGTGAAGAGTAAGATAAATTTACGACCGAAGTGTTGGACGAGAGAAAAAAGAATGATACTGCCAATGATGATACCTATAGAATTATAAAGGAGTCCCTGCCAAAAACCAAATACAGCAAATCCAACGATAGTAGTAACCCCGCCGGGAATGATCGGGAGCACTACTTGTATAATCTGAATTAAAATAAAAATCAGTGGGGAGAGAACCTTGTACTGAGAGACCCAGTTTTTAAATGCATCGAAATCACTCAGCGTCCCATCTTTAAACAACCAAATGACTAAAATAGCACTGATAATTAGGATAGCAATCCCCAGCCACTCTATGGCCTTTTTGGCAAACTTATACATAGTCTGATTATACCCCAAAATATATATTTTTGCTATTTTTTAGCGGATTTGTTATAATTGCCAAAGTGATGTTTTTAGGGGTCGTTACGGATTCGACAGGCATTGTGCGATATATTTTGCAACTCGGGTGGCGTCGTTAACGCTCAGTTAAATATAACTGCAAAAAATACAAATTCTTACGCAGTAGCTGCCTAAACACCAGCTCGCGTAATCTTCTAGCGGATTGCTTGTGTTCGTCAGAAGGTTTCATTAGCAGCAAGCTACGTTTAATCATAGCCTAGCTGATTAAAAGGAGATCTATAGGCTCGCTAAGTGAGGACTTGAGTTATGTGTCGTCTCTTGGTCAAATCAAGACATAACCTATGGTTGTAGACAAATATGTTGGCGGATGTTTGGACGTGGGTTCGACTCCCACCGGCTCCATATCAAACTGGTTGGGAAAGAGAAAGGGTGTTGATAATGAAAAAAGTAGCAGTAGGATTGATGGCCTTATTAGCAGCCATTTTATTGGTGGCTTGTCACAAGGACAACGATAAGAAAACGACTAGTTCATCGTCTTTATCACTTTCCTCTAGTACTTTACAAAGCAGTGACAATCATGATAATGTGCGTAAAAATTTTGATAAGGTAAGCCTTGGCAAGGCTGATAATGATTTTGCTGGAGGAACTAATTTATCCCAGCTCAAAAAGTATTTTGGCGAACCGACCAGTCACAAGCAGGAAAAACCAAGCTCAGGTAATATTACCTTGGAGGTCTACACTTGGACTTTTGATGATGTCAGCGTTGAAGTGAAGCTCTTCAACGATAGTGCCTTGGTACGTTCTATTAAGGGTTATTCCTATAAACGTGAAACCAATTTTTCAGCTAAGGACTATAATAATTTAAAAGATGGTTTAGCCTATGCCGATATGGTCGCAAAATACGGTGCACCTGACAGCTTGTCTGAGGCTGCTTCATCGGATCAAACAGAACTTCAAGCTGTTTGGTCTAGCAATCTCAAATTGGCTAAGGGACAGAAGCAAGGCCAGATGATTATTAACTTTACCAATGGTAAATTAACAGAAAAAGAACAATCGGGACTAGGTTCAACCGAATAGCAGAAGTGTGGGAAGGCTTATTTTCCTTCCTATATCTAATCTCAAAAGCTTTTATACTATTTACAGACAAACTTAGATGAAAAAAACGCTCCGGTGGAGCGTTTCAGACTGAAGACAAAGCTCTTGGAATTACATTTCTAAGAGCTTTTTGCTCTGTTTAGGAGTATACTAAAAGAAAACAGTTTGTGAGGTAAGGCCATGTTTCACAAAGAAAAGCCAGATTA